>DXVY01000004.1:0-9385 GCA_019417145.1 Clostridiales bacterium | reverse complement strand
GGGCCTGCTCCACGGTGACCACCGTGCCGGCGCAAAATATATTGTCAGCCCCGGTTTTGACCCGGAGATCATCCAGTGGTGCGCGGCCCGAAACGTGCCGGTTATTCCCGGCTGTTCGTCGGCCACCGAGGTGGAGCTGGCCGTAAAAATGGGGCTGTCCGCCGTTAAGTTTTTCCCGGCTGAGGCTGCCGGAGGCGTAAAGATGTTGCGCGCCTTATCCGGCCCCTTTCCCGGCATGCGGTTTATCCCTACCGGCGGCATCGGTCCTTCCAATCTGCACGACTACCTTTCCCTGCCCCAGGTATTGGCCTGCGGCGGAAGCTGGATGGTCCCCGAGGAGCTGCTGCTGGCGGCCGACTGGGCGGGTATAGAGGCCTTGGCCGATGCGGCTGTGCGCGCCATGCTCCAGATGCGATGGAGTCACGTGGGGGTCAATTGCCCGTCGGCGCAGGCAGCCGAGACCGCCCGCCTCTTTTCGCTGTTGTTGGGTCAAAAGCCGGAGGAGATCCCCGTCTCCTATTTTGTGGGCGGCGATGTGGAGGTCATGAAGGAGCCCGGCCGGGGAACCATGGGGCATCTGGCCTTTTCGGTCTCCGATATCGATCGGGCCCAGCGCTATCTGGAATCCAAGGGCCTGGCCTTTGACGAATCCACCCGCAGGGTGGACGACAAGGGCCGCACGACCTTTTTATATCTCAAGGACGAGCTGGGCGGCTTTGCCGTCCATCTGACCCGTCGTTAAGGAGGCGTCTATGGCAAAGATTATTACCTTTGGAGAAATTCTGCTCCGCCTGTCCCCGGAAGGGCACAAGCGGCTTCGGCAGGCCGAGCGTTTTTGCGCCGTGTACGGCGGCGCCGAGGCCAATGTGGCCGTGTCCCTTTGCTGCTTTGGCATGGAGGCCGCCCACGTCACCGCCCTGCCTGACAACGCCGTGGGCCAGGCGGCGGTGGATTCCCTGCGGCGGTACGGGGTGGACACCTCCTTTATCCAACGGCAGGGCGACCGGGTGGGAATTTACTATCTGGAGAAGGGAGCGGCCCGCCGCCCCGTTCAGGTGCTCTACGACCGGGCCGGATCGGCCATGGCCTGCGCCAGGCCGGGGGATTTTGATTGGCAACGGATTTTTGACGGGGCGCAGTGGTTCCATTTCAGCGGCGTGACCCCGGCTCTTGGCAGGGGTGCGGCCGCCCTCTGCCTGGAGGCCTGCAGGGCGGCAAAGGAGGCGGGCTGTACCGTCTCCTGCGATCTCAATTACCGCAGCAGGCTGTGGACCATGGAGGAGGCCGCCCGAACCATGGGCGCCCTTATGCCCTATGTGGACGTCTGTATTGCCAATCGGGAGGACGACGCCGATATCTTTGGCATCACAGCTCAGGGGGATCCCGTCACCTGCTGCCAAACCATCGCCCGGGAGCTGACCCATCGCTTTGGCTTTGGACAGGTGGCCATGACCATGCTGGACGCCCCCTCCGCCAGTGAAAACGTCTGGTCGGCCATGCTGTATAAGAATGGAGAATTTTATCTTTCCCGGGAATACGCTACCCAGGTCATTGAGCGCATGGGCATCGGGGACAGCTTTGCCGCCGGCCTTATTTTCGCCCTTCTGGAGGGACAGGGGCCCCAGGCGGCCATTGAATTTGCCGTGGCGGCCTCCTGCCTTAAATTTACCGTGGAGGGAGACGCCAATCTGGTCACGGCCGACGAGGCGCGACGGCTGGCCCGGGGCGGCGCTGGCGGCGTGCAACGTTAGACGGGGCTACATATTTTGGGAGGAGGAATGCAACATGCAAATGAGGAAAATGGTATTGGCCGGTTTGCTGGCCGCAACCGTATCGGTAGCCGCCGGCGGCTGCGGGGTCATGGACGCCGTTCAGGAGGGAATCCAGGAGGGGCTAGAGACCTTGTCCTCTCAGACCGCCAGCCTATCCCAGTCGGAGATCCAAGAAAAATCCGTCACCTTCACTACCTACGACGGCAGCTTCTCGGTTATGGCGCCCAGCGGGTGGGAGGATCTGGGACAGTCGGCAAACGAGGACGCTGAACTGGCCTTGGGCAGCGCCGACGGCTCTGTAGGCTTTTTGCTTTTCCTGGAGAGCCGGACGGATTTTTCGGAGGATGTGGATTATCGGGCCTATTTGGATCTGGCTGTCCAGACCATGGAGCTGGACAATATGGAGCTTGGCGCGGTTACCGAGCTGACGCTGGACGACCGGCCGGCCGCCGTACAGACGGTTACTGGAGAATCGGCTCCCTACCGTTTTCAGTACTGGGTGTATGCGGTGCAGTATGACGACGTGTTTGCCCGGTATGTTTTCTACTGTTCCGCCTCGGAGGCGCAGAAGGCCCAGCCCACGGTGGAGACCATTGTCCAGTCTATCGGTCCTGTGCAGACCGTTTCAAACTGAATAAACAAACAGCCGGCGGAGCATTTCTCCGCCGGCCTTTTTATCGTATGATATCCTGAAAGTCCGCGCCGATTTGACGGGCCAGCGCCGTTGGCTGGAGTTCCATTTGCAGGCCGATCCGTCCCGCGCTAACACAGAAGGACGGCAGCGCCTGGGCCGCTGCATGGATCACGGTGGGAAAGGGCCTTTTCATGCCCACCGGGCTGCAGCCGCCCCGAATATAGCCGGTGGTTTTTAAAAGGTCCTTGACCGGAATCAGTTCCACCGCCTTTTCCCCCGCAGCCCGGGCGGCCTTCTTCAGGTCCAGCTCGGCCGCTACCGGGATGACAAAGACGTGATGGCCGCCGGATTTACCCTTGGCCACCAGGGTTTTATATACCCGCTCCGGATCCTGCCCCAACTTGGCGGCCACCGACAGGCCGTCTACCTCGCCGCCCGCCTCATAGACGTGCAGCTGATAGGGAATCCCGCTTGTATCCAGTATGCGTACGGCGTTGGTTTTCAGTTCCGCCATTATGCTTCCTTCTTTCCTTCCGGTTTACAGATTCCCATTATAATCCCCTTCGGGCCGGTATGCAAGCCGTGAAAAATACCGCCCACGTTTGGGACGGCGGGCGGCTCGCTTTGCGCAGCCGGCGGCCGAGAGGATGCGCCATCTCGTCTTAACGGCATCGGCCCATGCATAAGACACGAGGGCAGGACGGGTGAGAGGGGGCCGTCCGGCCAAAAAGGAACGGCAGGACCGAAAAAGTCGAAAGGCGCCCCGGGTTTCACAGGGAAACGGCCGGCAGGGTATGCTGTCCCGCGCGGCCTCGACGGGTACGGGATGGCGGGCGGCTATTTGCGTTTGCCGCGGCGGTTGGGGTTTTCCGGGAACCAGCCCTTTTTTACCCGCTCGGACTGCTCCTTGAGCTCCTTTATGCTCCACAGGCAGGAGAAGCCGATCACGCCCAGGGTCGCCGAACCGATGGGGTTGGCTACCAGCAGGGATAACCCTAGCAAGACCAGGCCCGCCACCAGAAAAATCGGCCAGATCCTGGCGCCAAAATAGTATTCCCCCTTGATGACGATGGGGTGGAAAATACCGATTATGAGAAAGGCGATCAGGCCGATGACCACGCCGCTATAGTGCATAATGGGGTTCCTCCTTCATTTATTTCGCCCGGTTATTTGAGATTCCAGAAAGGCCAGTATATCCTCGTACACCTCTTCCCGGTTGCTCTCGTTCAGGCATTCATGCCGGTTGTCCGGATACAGCTTACAGGTCACGCGGGTCGCCCCGGCCCGTTCCATCCGACGCGCCACCTGCCGCACGCCCTTTCCGTATCGCCCCACCGGGTCCATGCCCCCGCTGATCAGCAGCAGAGGCAGGTCCTTAGGCAGGCTCCTGCACCGGCTGCGCCGGTTGCAGCGGCCCACCAGGTGGAAAAGATCGTTCATGCCCTGGGCCGTAAAGGTAAAGGTGCACAGGGGATCGTTCCGATAGGCCTCTATGGCGGCGGTATCCCGGGTCAGCCAATGGGCGTCTCCGTATTTGCCGCCGAATCGCTTATTGTAGCTGCCGAAGGCCAGCCGGTCCAGGAGCCGGCTGCGATAGGTTTTCCCCCGGACAAGGCAGATCAGGCGGGAGAGCAGCAGCCCCAGAGGGTAGGCCGGCTGCCGGCCGCTGGTGCCGCTGAGCACGGCTCCGTCCAGGAGGGAGCCGTGGCGGTGGATATACTCCCTGGCGATAAAGGAGCCCATGCTGTGCCCCATAAGGAAATAGGGAAGGTCCGGGTAGCTCTCCCGCATGAGCAGGGTGAGCTGATAGAGGTCCCGGGGCAGATAGGCGTAGCCCCGACGGGGGCCGAAATAGCCGGGGATATCCCCGGCCGAGCCGCCGTGCCCCAGATGATCGTTGCCGCAGACCACAAAGCCCCGGTCGGTGAGATAGGCGATGAAATCCTCATACCGCGCCAGGTACTCGCACATGCCGTGGGAGAGCTGTAGGATCGCCCGGGGGTCGCCATGGGGCTGGTAAACGGCGTAGGCAATCTGGCCCCGGCCGTTTGCGCTGGGATAGCTTCCGGTTATTTTTGTGTATGCGTCCATATGCTTCTCCCCCTTGGGTCGGATTTTGCATCCATGTACTATGCAGTATAGCATAGATTCCGCCGCCCGGGAATGGGAATTCCTTATTTTTCTGTCCCTTTTGGCCGGTTTCTGGTATACTATAGGCAACAAGCATGCGGGAGGAACCTTTTTATGAATATACAGATATATGGAAAAGCCAAATGTTTTGATACCAAAAAGGCCGAGCGGTATTTCAAAGAGCGAGGCATCCCCTTTCAGCGGGTAGACCTGCCCCGGTTCGGCCTGCGGCCCCGGGAACTGGACAGCATTCTGGCCGCCGTTAAGGATTTGTCCGCCCTGATCGACCCAAAGCACCCCGATGCGGCCATCGTCCGCTATTTGGCCCATGAGGAGGATAAAAGGCAGAAGCTGCTGGAAAATCCCGCTCTTTTAAAAACGCCCATTGTGAGGAACGGGCGACTGGCCACGGTGGGCTACTGCCCCGAGGTCTGGAAGGAGTGGAAGTAGCCGCCGGGTCGGCCGTAACCACGACCGGCCGGGACCGGCGCCCCCCGCGGAGCAGGGGATGCGGCCGGCTGCAAGCGCCGGGCAAAGGAAAGCGCACCGACGGCGGCCGGTGGGGGTGCGCATACCCGAAACCTGTAAAGGCAAGGTCGAATGTAGGCGTTCGACTTGCTTTTTTAGCGAAAATATGGCATACTGTGTTTCGTAACTATGTACGAATTATGGCCAAACCGTGAAGGCGACGACCCTGTCCGTTTCAGGGAGGGGCAGCCGGACTGCGTGTGCGCCATGCTCAGGACGGAGGGGTTTTTATGACAGAGGCAAAGCAGCGCAGCAGCTTTTCCGGCAGGATTGGTTTTGTGCTGGCGGCGGCCGGGTCGGCCGTTGGCCTGGGTAACCTGTGGCGGTTCCCTTATCTGGCGGCCAAGTACGGCGGGGGTATTTTCCTGCTGGTGTATATTGTTCTGACCATCACCTTTGGTTTTGCGCTGATGATCACCGAGGTGGCTATCGGCCGCAAGACGGGGCTCAGCGCCGTGGGGGCATACAAAAAGCTCAATAAGAGGTTTTCCTTTTTGGGCTGGCTGACCTCGCTGGTGCCCATGATCATTCTGCCCTACTACTGTGTCATCGGGGGGTGGGTGGCCAAATATCTTTCGGCCTATGTGTCCGGACAGGGACAGGCCTTGGCGAGCGACAGCTACTTTGACGGCTTTATTTCCCAGACAGGATCGCCTATTTTCTGGTTTTGTCTGTATGTGGCCGCGACGGCGGTTATCGTGCTCTGCGGCGTGGAGAAGGGCGTGGAGCGGGCCAGTAAGATTATGATGCCGGTGCTGGTGGTTCTTTCGGTGGTCGTGGCGGTCTATTCCTGCACCCGTCCCGGGGCGTGGGAGGGCGTGGTTTATTTTCTGAAGCCTGATTTTACCAAATTCTCGGTCAATACGGTTCTAGGCGCTGTTGGCCAGTTGTTTTACTCCTTATCCCTGGCTATGGGGATCATGATCACCTACGGCTCTTATATGAAAAAGGAAGATGACCTGGAAAAGGCTGTGAGCCAGATCGAGATTTTCGACACGGGCATCGCCTTCCTGGCCGGCCTGATGATCATTCCGGCTGTTTTCGCCAATACCGGCGCGGCGCCCGAAAACCCCGGACCCGGCCTGATGTTCCAGGCCCTGCCCAAGGTGTTCGGCAGCATGAGCTTTGGATCGGTTTTCGGCGCCATTTTCTTCTTGTTGGTGCTCTTTGCCGCCCTTACCTCTTCCATTTCCCTGATGGAGACGGTGGTTTCCATCTTCCGGGATAAGTTCGGCTGGAACCGCAGGCTGACCTGCCTGCTGGTCGCCATTGGCACGCTGGCCATAGGGCTGTTGTCCTGCCTGGGCTACAGCGTTTGGTCGGGCGTGACCATATTCGGCAAGCAATTCCTGGACTTTTTCGACTTTATCTCCAACAGCGTGCTCATGCCGGTGGTGGCGCTGCTAACCTGTATCCTCATCGGCTATGTGGTGGGCACGAAAATCATATCCCAAGAGGTCAAGCTTTCCTCCCGGTTCCGCAGGGAAAAGCTGTTTGTGATCGTTATTAAGTATTTCGCCCCCATCTGCCTGGTGGTCATTCTGATAAGCTCGGTGCTGGACTCCATAGGCATTATAAATATCTAGGGGGCCTACTGAACGCCGCTCTGTCCTGCCCATGGGGCGTATGCATTCCTGCGGGGGTTAGAGCGGCCAGGGGTTTTAGGATCGCACAACTTTAGAACCGCATAAATTAAAACAGCCGTCCCGCTAAAACAGCGGGACGGCTGTGCCTTTTTCTGCCAGCGGCTTAAAAGCCCATGATGCGGCTCATATCGTCTCCCAGCTTTTGGGCGACGGCTGCGGCCGCGGCCTTGTCCTCTCCCCGGGACGAAAGGTAGACCTTGATTTTGGGCTCGGTGCCGGAGGGCCGGATGATCACACCGGCGCTGTCCTCCAGCTTGTAGGAGAGCACATTGGACTTGGGCAGCGTGATGGGGGTTACGGCCCCGGTGGCCGCGTCTCGATCCTCTGAAGCTTCGTAATCCAGCGCCCGCAGAACCTTCAGCCCCCCGATTTCGGCAGGCGGATTGTTCCTTAGGTCCTCCATGATCTCCCGCATGCGCTCCATGCCGGTCACGCCCTCGCAGGTGAAGCTCTTTTGAGCGTTCAGGTGCATGCCGTATTTTTTATACAGCTCGTTCATCACATCTAAGAGGGATTTTCCCTGGGTCTTGTAGAAGGAGGCCATCTCGCAGATGAGCATAGAGGCCACCACCGCGTCCTTATCCCGCACGTAGCTGCCCGCAAGATAGCCATAGCTCTCCTCGAACCCGAAGATAAAGCGGTCGTCCTCTCCCTTTTTCTCCAAAAGGCCGATCTGTTCGCCGATAAATTTGAAGCCGGTGAGCACATCGATCATCTCGCAGCCGTATTCCGCCGCGATGGGGTAGCAGATATCGGTGGAGACAATGGTCTTTATGGCGATGGGCTTCTCAGGCATGGTGCCCAGGGCCGTCCGTTGACTGCATATGTAATGCAAAAGCAGAGCGCCCACCTCGTTGCCGCTCATCAGGACATAGTCGTCGCCTGATTTTACGGCGATACCCACACGGTCACAGTCCGGGTCGGTGGCCAACAGCAGGTCGGGATGCGCCGTCTCAGCCAGTCGCAGGGCGCACTCGAAGGCCTGCCGGATTTCGGGGTTGGGGAAGGGAGCGGTGGGGAAATTGCCGTTGGGCTTTTCCTGCTCGGGCACCACCGTCACGTTCTCCACGCCCATGCGGGATAAAATAGCCCGTACCGGCTTGTTGCCCGTGCCGTGCAGGGGGGTATACACCACCTGCAATCCCGCGTCCCGCAAGGCTTCGGGGTGGACCGAGCGGGCGGCCACCCGGTCCAAATAGGCGTCGATGACCGATTGGCCGATATACTCGATCTTGCCCGCGGCCACGGCCGCTTCAAAATCCATGGTCTTCACGCCGCCGAAGGTGTCCACCTTTTCAATCAGGGAGAGCACATGCTCGCTGTCGTCCAGGGTAAGCTGGCAGCCGTCCGGCCCGTAGGCCTTATAGCCGTTGTACTTGGCCGGATTATGGCTGGCGGTGACCACGATGCCGGCTGTGCAGCCCAGATGGCGAACGGCAAAGGAGAGCATGGGCGTGGGCATGAGTTCCTTATAAATATACACCTTGACGCCGTTGGCCGCCAGCACCGCCGCCGCCGTTTTGGCGAAAAGGTCGGACTTGATCCGGCTGTCGTAGGCAATGGCCACGCTGCCGGTTGAGGTCACCGAGTTCACATGGTCGGCCAGCCCCTGGGTGGCCCTGCCTACCGTGTAGACGTTCATGCGGTTGGTCCCCGCGCCGATGACGCCCCGCAGACCGCCCGTGCCGAATTCCAGATCCTTGTAAAAGCGGTCGGTGATGCCGTCGGGATCGTCCTGTATTTCCCTGAGTTCGGCCTGCAGATCAGGGTCGGCCGTGGCCTTTTCACACCAGAGCCGGTATGTCGCGGAATAGTCCATGGGAAAGCCTCCTTATTTGTGTTTCGTACAAGTTGACTATATTTACTATACTCCACAACCGGTTCAATGTCAATATTTTCCCTATAAATGGACCGCTTTTGACAGGAAAAAAGCAAATTCAACGATTGGAGGAATGTATGGAAAAATTTTTTTATTAAATTTGGTTGACAAAAGCGTGTGAATGCAGTAAACTACCCTTTGAAAATACCCGAATTGCGGTTTTATCCGAACACACGGCCCTTGTGGCCCGGCGCAGAACGCGGGGAGGAAACGAAGCGTGCCGCGATCCAGTCAATTCAGGGGGGAGGAGGAGTTGGTCCTCCGGGCCCGCGGCGGTGACGACGACGCTTTTCTGCGTTTGATCGATCAATACGCCCCCATGGTGAAAAGCCGGGCTCGTGCCTTTGCAGGCGCGGGGCTGGAGCCGGATGATCTGGCTCAGGAGGGCATGATCGGCCTGTTGGGCGCCATCCGGGTCTATGACCGGCGGCAGTCCTCCTTTTCTACCTTTGCCAGGCTGTGCGTCGATCGTATGCTGACTGCCGCTGTGCGTCAGGCCGGTCGGCAAAAGCGTATACCGCCCGAGCGCCTCGTTCCTATCGACGGGTCGGCGGACCGCCCGGCGGAGGCCCTGCTCGCCTCGGGGGAGGAGAGCGACCCCGCCGCTATCCTGATCGTTAGGGAAGAGGCTGAGCGGCTGCGTCGCCGCGCCAGCAGGGCGCTTTCCGATTTTGAATATCAGGCGCTTTCCGCCTATCTCAGGGGGGAGAGCTATGAGGAGATGGCGGGGCGTTTTGGCGCTACCCCCAAAGCGATTGACAATGCGTTGCAGCGCGTACGCCGCAAGCTCAGAAAT
>DXVY01000039.1:8503-10342 GCA_019417145.1 Clostridiales bacterium | reverse complement strand
GTATGGCCGGCCGCGGCCGGCCATACGCACCGGGCCAAGATTTTTGGAACGCCTGATTATACCGGGCGGCTTTGCAGCATACTAAAGGAAAAAGGCGGAAGTAAATCCTTCCGGCGAAAGGACGGTATGCGATGAAAGCGATTATTATGGCGGGCGGAGAGGGCAGCCGTCTGCGGCCCCTGACCTGCGATATACCTAAGCCCATGGCCCGGTTGTGCGGTCGCCCGGTGCTGGAATACATTTTAGACCTGCTGGCTGCGCACGGGGTGACCGAGGCCGCGGTTACCCTGCGCTATCTGCCCGAGGTCATCACTTCCCATTTCCCGGACGAGCGGTATGCCGGCATAAAGCTCCGGTTTGTAGAGGAGACCGAACCGCTGGGCACGGCCGGCAGCGTAAAAAACGCCGCCGCGGGCTTTATCGAGCAGGCGGACGACGGAGCGTTTATCGTCATCAGCGGGGATGCCCTTTGTGATGTGGATCTGACCGCGGCCCTAGCATTTCACCGCAGGTCGGGGGCGGAGGCAACCCTTCTGACCGCCCGGGTAAACGATCCCCGGGAGTACGGTCTGGTCACCTGCGGCGAGAAGGGCGTGGTCACAGGCTTTGTGGAAAAACCGGGTTGGAACCAGGCTTATACCGACGCGGCCAACACCGGTATATACATCTTGCAGCCATCCTGCCTGTCCCTCATACCGGAGGGCAAGCCATACGACTTTGCCCAGGATCTCTTCCGGCAGATGCTGGCCGGGGGAAAAAGGCTATGCGCCTTTCCCGTCGACGGCTATTGGTGCGATATCGGGGATCTGGCCAGCTATCGTCGATGCCAGAGCGATATACTAGAGGGACGGGTGAAGCTCTATGGAAAACAGGCAAAGGCGGACCACCAGCCGCCCAGAGGAGACTACCGGATTATTGAGCCGGTCTACATCGGCCGGGGGGTAACCATCGGCGGCGGATCGATTATCGGGCCCGGTACGGTGCTGGACGACGGCGTAACGGTAGGGGCCATGGCCAGGCTCCGGGAAAGTATCCTTCTCCCCGACGCTTATGTGGGCGATCGGGCCCGGCTCACCGGCGCGGTGTTATCGGCCGGGGCGTCGGTCAAGGCGGGTGGCGCTGTTTTTGAGGGGGCGGCCATAGGCGCGGGAGCGGTTGTGGGCAAAGGCGCGTCGATTCTGCCCGATGTCCGGATCTGGCCGGGCAAGCGGGTATCCGACGGCGCCCGGCTGTCGGAGAATCTCCGGTATGGGCAGGGCGAATGCGATCTCTTTGACGACGACGGCATTACCGGCGAGGCCGGCGTGGAACTCAATCCCGCCTTTTGCGCCAAGGTGGGCATGGCTGCTGGAACGCTAAAGTGCGGTGGGCGCATCGGCGTGGCCTCGGCCGGCGGCCGGGCGGCCAAGGCTATGAAGGCCGCCCTCATTGCCGGCGCCCTTTCTACCGGCGCGCATGTATGGGATTTCGGGGAGATCATGGAATCCCAGATGTCCTTTGCCGCCGCCTTTTGCGGGCTGAAGGCGTCCCTTTACGTCACGGGCGGCCCGGTCTCCTCCCTGCGCCTGCTGGGCGAGGGCGGCCTGCCCGCCGGCCGGGCGCTGGAGCGGGAGCTGGAGGGCTACCTGCGGCGTGGAGAGTTTGCCCGGTGTTCCTGGAACAGCTACCAGGACGTGGCCGATATGGACGGCATGAAGCTCTTGTATCAGCAGGAGCTGTATGCCTGTGCGCCCCGGGGACTGTCGGGTATGTCGGCCAAGGTCAACTGCGCCGGGCGGGAGGAAGAGCGACTGTTTGCCGATTTGCTGGTGCGCCTGGGCCTGTCTCTTATACACATCT
>DXVY01000039.1:3043-8493 GCA_019417145.1 Clostridiales bacterium | reverse complement strand
CCCCTTTGAGGCCCCCCGAATGTTGGTTGCCTTGGCGGCAAAATACGGCCGGAGGGGGAAGAGATTTTATGCCTGCCCCGCCGATAACGCCGATCGAGCCGCCCGGCAACGCGCCGTCAGCCAGCTCTGGCTGCGGGACGGTATGATGATGGCCCTGCACATCCTAGACCATATGAAGCAGACCGGCGAGACCCTCACCGAGATGGCGGCCAAGGTGCCCAAGTTTGCCACCGTGCTGCGGACAGTGGCCGTACCCGCCACAGTGGCGGGCGCGCTCGCCCGGCTGCCGGCCGACCGAGAGCAGGCGGGCGAGGGGATGCGCGTGCGGCTGGGCGACGGCATTTTGCTGGTTACCCCGGACAAGCGGGGACGGCGCCTGCGGCTGCTGGCCGAGGCCAAAAGCAGCGAGATCGCCGAGGAGCTTTGCGCCGATATCCAGGCCGCCCTGTTGGATGGGCTTGACAGTGATGGACAAAACGGCTAAAATAGATTATGAAAATGTATGTCTATTCGCCGTCGGTCAGGGTTTGACTGCGGTTTGATATAGGTGGATCGTAGCATCGAATCCTCCATGAGAAAAATAGGGCCGCCCGGCCTCACACGGCCGGAGAGAATCGCATGCGGCCGGCAGCAGGGTGTGGACCAAAGGAGAAGACCCGCACGGCGCCGGCTGCGCAGCCATATGCAGCGGCGCGCCCGCCATTCCCCGGAATGGATGGCGGGCGCTCTTTTCGTCGCGGCCGCCCGGCTTTGGAGCGCCGGAGGGAGGGGAAGGCCCTTGCTGTTTGAAAGGGCCTGTTTGCCCGGTGCGTTTTGATCCATACATACGCCCCAAGTAGGGCGTTTTTCCTTTCGTCCTCTCGCCGCACAGGGGAGGCGAAAGCGATTTAATGAAAACGAAAAAACTTGATGATTTATGGTGTGCGGAGAAAAGAAGGGAAATACATGGCAGAAATAAAAGACACATTGTTGACAGCTCCGGCGGCGGGAAAGCCGGGCAATTCGACGGGGGGAAAAGTAACCCGCCGGCGGCCCCGGAATACGGCCGGCAAAGCAAAGGACGCCGCGGCGGCCCCGGAATCCCGGCAGGATAAGCCGGCGGGCGAAAAGCCGGCCAGCCGGAAAAAGACCGGCACCGCCGGCAAGCAGGCCCAGCCCAAAACGATGGGGCAAAAGGCGCGCAAGGGCGATATGGCCAAAGCGGCCGGCGCGGGCAAAAGCGAGCCGACATCCAAGGGACACACATCCAGAAACGCGGGCAGAAACGAGGTTAAGAGCACGTCCAAAGACCTGCCGAGCCAGCCCCAAAAGCGGCGGGGCAGGCCGCCCAAATCCCAGAAAGCAGGAAAACCGCTGCGCATCGTGTCCCTAGGCGGCCTGGATGAAATCGGTAAGAACGTCACCCTGTACGAATACGGCGACGATATGATGCTGGTGGACTGCGGCATGACCTTCCCGGATGAGGATATGCCGGGCATTGATATCGTGATTCCGGATTTCACTTATATTTTAAAAAACAAGGACAGGATCAAGGGACTGGTGGTCACCCATGGTCACGAGGACCATATCGGCGCCATTCCCTACCTGCTCAAGGAGTTCAACGTTCCCATATATGGCACCCGGTTGACCATCGGGCTGATATCCGGCAAGCTCAAGGAGCACCGGCTCTTGGGCTCCGCCAAGCTGCATGTCATTCAGCCGGGGGATACCATCCAGCTGGGGGCCTTCTCGGTGGAGGCCATCCACGTCAATCACTCGATTCCCGACGCCGTGGCCTATGCCATCCGCTGTCCCGCCGGCCTGGTGGTACAGACCGGAGACTTTAAAATCGATACCACCCCCATCGATTCCAAGGTCATCGACCTGGGACGTTTCGCCGAGCTCGGCAAGGAGGGCGTTCTGGCCCTGCTGTCCGATTCCACCAACGCCGAGCGGCCGGGCTTCACGGCCAGCGAGCGCATTGTGGGTGATTCCTTTTCCACCTTCTTCAAGCGGGCTGACGACAACCATCAGCGCATCATCGTGGCCACCTTTTCTTCCAATATCCACCGGGTGCAGCAGATTGTGGACGAGGCGGTCAAGCACGGGCGCAAGGTGGCTGTTTCCGGCCGCAGCATGATCAACGTGGTGGGCATCGCCAGTGAGCTCGGCTATCTCAAGGTGCCCGACGGGGTGCTTATCGACATCGATATGATCCGGCGGTATAAGCCGGAGCAGCTGGTCATCGTCACCACCGGCAGCCAGGGCGAGCCCATGTCGGCGTTGCACCGTATGGCTTACGGCGACCACCGGCAGGTGGCCATTGTGCCCGGCGATATGATCATCATATCGGCCACCCCCATCCCCGGCAACGAACGCACGGTGGGCAAGGTGGTCAACGAGCTTTTAAAGCTGGGCGCCGACGTGATCTACGAAAAAATGTATGACGTCCATGTCTCCGGCCACGCCTGCCAGGAGGAAATGAAGCTGATGCTCAGCATCGTGCGTCCCAAGTATTTCATTCCGGTGCACGGCGAGCGCAAGATGCTGGTCAAGCACGCCGGGCTGGCCAAGGCTGTGGGCATCGACGAGGACAATGTCCTGATCACCAGCATCGGCAACGTCATTGAGCTCTGTCAGGACCATATGAAGGTGGTGGACACCGTGCAGGCCGGCCGCGTGATGGTGGACGGATACGGTGTGGGCGACGTGGGCAGCGTGGTGCTCAGAGACCGTAAGCATCTGGCTGAGGACGGGCTGTTTGTGGTGGTTATCACTATGGATTCGGCCACCGGCGAGGTGGTGGCGGGGCCCGACCTGATTTCCCGCGGGTTTGTTTACGTCCGAGAGTCCGAGCAGCTGCTGGACAGCGCCCGGGAGGTGGCCTGTCAGGCCCTTTCCGACTGTTATGTCACCGGTGTGCGGGACTGGAGCGCCATCAAGATTCGGGTGCGGGACGCCGTGTCCAAGTTCCTATATGAGAAGACCAAGCGCAGCCCCATGATCCTGCCAATCATCATGGAAATCTGAGGACGCGGGCTGCCGGATATGTTCCTGGCCGGAGGGTAAAGCGTCCGGAACGGGACGACGATGTTTTTTCAGGCGCGCAGCCAACCGGGGCGGCCGCCTAGGAGGAATGAAATGAAGCACAGAAATTTTTGGGGCCTTTCCACCCTGTACTATATCATGATTGGGGTCATGGTGGCCCAGACCGTAATATCGGCCTTTTTCGATGTGCGGATTTTCGTGATACTGCTTATCTTTACCCTGGCGGTCATCGGCTTTGCAATATATCGTTTGGCCAATATGCAGCGATATATGCGCAACCTGCTTTCAGGAATCAGCAGCAGCCTGGATTCCTCCGGCTCCGAAGTGCTGGAGGGCTTTTCCATCCCGGTGATGGTGGTGTCGGAAAGCGATGAAATTTTATGGTATAACGACGCCTTCCGAAACGTCCTTCTGAACGGGGACGATATCTACGGGCATGACCTGTCCGAGATTGTGGGCGAGGAAGCCAGGGAACTGATGGCCGGCAACAAGCAGACCAACGTTACCTATGCCGGCCGGATTTTTTCGGTCTTTCAGAGCATTTCCCATATCAGCGGCGTGACCCAGCGGGTTTTCTATTTTGTGGACGAGACCAAGCTGCGGCGCACGGCCGAGGAATACGCCCTCTCCCGCCCGGCCGTTGCCCTTATTGCTATTGACAATCTGGACGAGGTGGCCGCCAGCGCCAGGGACAGCGAGAAGGCCGCCATCAGCAGTGATGTGGAAATCGAGATTGAAAACTGGGCCGCACCCGCCGACTGTATTATGCGCAAGCTCACGGGGGAGCGGTTTATGGTCATCCTGGAGGAGCGGCACCTGCAGAGCATGATGGAGCAGCGCTTCGATGTGCTGGACCGGGTACGGAATATCGATCTTGGCGGCAGGGGACATGCGACCCTTTCCATCGGCGTTGGCCGGGGGGGCGACAGCCTGCGGGAGTGCGAGGAGCTTGCCCGCCAGGCGCTGGATATGGCCCTGGGCCGGGGGGGCGATCAGGCGGCCGTCAAGGATAAAAACAACGATTATCAGTTCTTTGGCGGCGTGTCCAAGGCAGTGGAAAAGCGGACGCGGGTACGCACCCGGGTGGTGGCCTCGGCCTTGAAGGAGCTGATCGAGGGCAGCGATAATGTCATCGTCATGGGCCATCGATTTGCCGATCTGGACTGTTTTGGCGCGGCCTTCGCTCTTTGGTCGGCCGTCCGGTCCATGGGCAAGGAAGCTGTGGTGGTCATGGAGCGGGAGCAGTCCATGGCCCTGACCCTTCTAGAGCGCATCGAGGCCGCCGGCATCACGAACTGTGTGTGCAGCGGCCGGGATATCCTGCCTCATATCGGCCGTAAAACCCTGCTGATCGTGGTGGACACCCACCGGCCCGGCTTTGTAGACAGCCCCGATGTTTATAAGGCCTGTAAAACCGTGGTGGTCATCGATCATCACCGTAAATCGGTGGACTTCATTGACAACGCCGTTATTTTTTATCACGAGACCTTCGCCTCCTCGGCCTGCGAAATGGTTTCCGAGCTTTTGCAATATATGGGGGAGAAGTCTGTGGGCCGGTTGGAATCCGAGGCGCTGCTGGCCGGCATTATGTTGGATACCCGCAATTATGTGCTACATACCGGCGTGCGGACCTTTGAGGCGTCGGCTTTCCTGCGCAACCGGGGAGCCGATCCGGTGGAGGTCAAACGACTATTCGCCGGCAGCATGCAGGTCTACCAGCAAAAGGCGGCCGTGGTATCCGACTCCAGGGTCTACGATAACTGCGCCGTGGCCGTCAACCATACGGAGGACGCCTTTACCCGCATCGCTTCCTCACAGGCGGCGGATGAGCTGCTTAATATCGAGGGGGTTACCGGCTCCTTTGTGCTTTTCAAAAATGGGGATGAGGTGGATATTTCCGCCCGTTCTTTGGGGCTGATGAACGTGCAGCTTATCATGGAACGGCTGGGCGGCGGCGGGCATCAGACCATGTCGGCCTGCCAGCTGAAGGGCGTTGATTTTGATCAGGCGGTGGATATGCTGCTGGGGGCCATCAATGAATATAGACGCAGCGAGGGCCGCAGCCCGTTGACCGTGGGCGGCCGGGAGATCGGCAGAGGGTAAGCGCTGCTGGACCCTGCGCGACGTAGTAATCTAGCGAGTCGTAATCTAGCGGGAGGGCGCCGCCTTCCCGTGCAAAGGAGATAGATGAAAATGAAGGTTATTTTGAAAGCCGATGTGAAGGGCAAGGGTAAAGCGGGAGACCTGTGCAACGTATCCGACGGATATGCCCGCAATTATCTTTTCCCCCGGGGTTTGGCCGTGGAGGCAAACGCCGCCGCTATGAACGAATTCAAGAATCGGGAGGAAGCCAAAGCCCATCATATAGCCGAGGAAAAGGCGACCGCCACCGCCATTGCCCAGAAGCTGGACGGTAGGACCGT
>DXVY01000039.1:0-3033 GCA_019417145.1 Clostridiales bacterium | reverse complement strand
TCTGCATGCCAAGGGCGGAGCCTCTGGCAAGCTGTTCGGCGCCGTCACCTCCAAGGAAGTGGCCGAGGCCATCAAGGCCAATCTGGGCGTGGAGCTGGACCGACGCAAGATCGGTATGCATGATATCAAATCCCACGGCGATTATGAAGCGGAGATCAAGCTTTATCCCGGCATCACCGCCAAGCTGGCTGTCAAGGTCCAGGAATAAGCGGGCGCAAGCCCTCGGCCGGGCGGCGTTTGCCGGCATATTGGCCGGGCCGCCGGCCTTTTTGTTTTGTATTCGGTGCTTTGGCCGGCGCAGGCGCGCCCTCTGCCGAGGATTGCCACCGCCACTTTTTGCGCAGAGATCAGCGCTTGTATTTTGAGTGATAAAGGAGGGATACCCTATGCCGGATGACGGCCGTTATACAGATTTAGACGGACAGGCGCTGCCCTTTTCAGCCGAGGCCGAGCAGTCGGTGTTGGGCGCCATCCTGATCGATCCGCCCAGTATCCTGCAGGTAGGGGATATTCTGCGGACCGATTATTTCTATATTCCGCAGCATAAGGCCATTTATGCCGCTCTATCCAATATGTTTGAATTAAGCCAGACCATCGATTTCGTAACCCTTTTGGAGCGGCTTAAAGCCATGGGGACCTATGATGAAGCCGGCGGAAAGGCCTATCTGACCCAGCTTGTGCAGATGGTGCCCTCTTCGGCCAACATTGTGCCCTATGCCAATATTATTAGGGAGAAGTTTTACATCCGTTCCCTGATCCTGGCGGCCAGGGACATGATTTCCGATGCCAGCGAGGGCGTGGAGGACGCGGGGCTGCTGTTGGATGCTGCCGAACAGCGGCTGTATGAGATCCGTCAGGGCAAGGAAACCACCGGCCTCAAGCATATACGAGACATTATCGAGCAGGAGACCTACGACCGGCTGACCAAAATCAGCAATCCGGAGACCAAGGCGGATTATATCGGCATCCCCAGCGGTATCTCTGATCTGGACAGGGTCATCACCGGCCTGAATAAATCCGACCTGATCATTCTGGGTGCCCGCCCGGGTATGGGCAAGACCAGCTTCGCGCTGAATATCGCCCGGAACGTGGCGGTGGGCGCCGGGAAAAGCGTCTGCTTCTTCTCCCTGGAGATGACAAGAGACCAGTTGGCCCAGCGCATGCTCTCCAACGAGGCCTCCATCGAAAGTTATAAGTTGCGCACCGGCGAGCTGTCCACCGACGAGTGGACCCGCCTGGCGCAGGCCGGCGAGCATCTTTCCAAGGCGAACATCTATTTCGACGAGTCCTCTGGAATCACGGTGCCCGAGATGAAGGCCAAACTCAGGCGCATGAAGAATGTGGACCTGGTCATTATCGACTATTTGCAGCTGATGCATTCGGCCAAGCGGACCGAGAACCGGGTGCAGGAGGTTTCCGATATCACCCGGAACTTAAAAATCATGGCCAAGGAACTCATGGTGCCGGTTATAGTCTGCGCCCAGCTTTCCCGTAGCACCGAGGCCAAGGGCAAGTCTCATCGGCCCAGTCTGGCCGATCTGCGGGAGTCGGGCTCCATCGAACAGGACGCCGATATCTGTCTTTTCCTGTACAGAGAGGATTATTATTCCGGCGAGAACGAGGATCCCACCCAGGTGTCTGACCAAAACAAGGCCCTGTGCATTGTGGCCAAAAACCGCCACGGCGAAACCCGGGACGTAGAGCTGCACTGGGATGGGCAATACACCCGCTTTACGGCCCAGGATATTTTCCATGGCGCTGGCTAAGCCGGCGGCCGTCATGGAACGATACCGGATGCTGGAGGGCGGTGCGCCTCTTTCGGTCACCGTGGCTCTGTCCGGCGGGGCGGATTCCATGGCGCTGCTGCATATACTAAGGGAGCTACAGCCCCGGTATGGGTATTGCCTGTCGGCGGCCCATCTCAACCATATGCTCCGGGGAGCCGAGGCCGACCGGGATGAGGCCTTTGTCCGAAAGGTTTGCCGAGAGCTATCCGTTCCCCTGCGGACGGAGCGGATACCCGTGCTTGAGCGGATGGAACCGGGGGAAAGTATAGAGACGGCCGCCCGCCGCATCCGCTATGCCTTTTTGGAGGAAGCGGCCGCCGAACTGGCCGGTAGGGCCGGTTGTCCGGATTACCGCATCGCCACCGCCCATACGGCCTCCGATCAGGCCGAGACGGTGCTTTTTCGCCTTGTGCGGGGATGCGGCCTCAAGGGCGCCGGCGGGATACCGCCGGTCAGGGGGCGGATCATACGTCCGCTGCTGGGCATGACCAGGGCTGAGGTTGAGGAACTTTGTCGGGAGCGAAATATCTCCTTTGTCACCGACAGCACCAATCTTACCGACGATTACGCCCGCAACCGCATTCGCCGGCGGATCCTGCCCGCCCTACAGGCGCTGAACCCCGCCGCTGTACAGGCGCTCTGCCGCTTTGGAGATGTGGCGCGGGAGGAGGACGGGTTTCTGGACCGCCTGGCGGCCCGGGCGCTGACGGAAGCCGGCGCCCCGCCGCTGCCGGGTTGGGATGCCGCCCGGTTCTTAGGAATTCCGCAGTGGGACGGAAAAGCCCTGCAGACTGCCGAGCCCGTGCTGCGGCGCAGGATGCTGCGGCTGATTTGCGAGGAAAGAGGGATAACCGTTCAACAGCGGCATATGCAAATACTGGAGGGACTTTTGCAAAAGGGAAGCGGTCGGGAGGAGTTGCCGGGCGGCTGGCTGGCCGAGCTGGCCAGAGGCCGACTGCGGTTGCTGGAATCGGCGGCTTTTCCCACCTATTGTCTAGACGGAACACCGCTGTTACAGGGCAAAACCGTGGAATTTCCCGGCGGTAGCCTGCGTGTTTTGCCGCAGGATGACCAGAAATCCCTTGAAAACGCGAAAATTAACAATTTGTTATTTAAAAACCAGCTGGACTGTGATAAAATCAAAGGCAAAATTATTCTGCGTTCCAGACAGGAAGGCGATCGTCTGCATCCCGTTGCCGCAGGCGACCGGCACGTAGGCAAGCCCCTGCGCCGGTGGATGCAGGAG
>DXVY01000038.1:3088-10793 GCA_019417145.1 Clostridiales bacterium | reverse complement strand
GGCCTGGGCAATACCCGCATTACCCCGGACGCTTTGGGGCCCAAGACCGCCGCCCGCATTCTTGCCACCCGGCATATTTCGGGAGAGGTGGCCCGTTCGGCGGGGCTGGGCGAGCTCCGACCGGTGGCGGCGCTGGCCCCCGGCGTGCTGGGTCAAACAGGTATTGAGACCTCGGAAATCATTGCGGGTTCGGTGGAGCGCATCCATCCGGCGGCTGTGATCGTAGTGGATGCCCTGGCCTCCCGTCGCCTGGCCCGCCTTGGCTGTACAGTCCAGATTTCCGATACCGGTATCGCACCTGGAGCGGGGGTGGGCAACCGCCGGCAGGAGATCAGCCGGGAGACCCTGCGCGTACCGGTTATCTCCATGGGCGTACCCACTGTGGTTGACGCCGTTACCCTGGCCCGCGACCTGCTGGACGGCCATGACGCCCCCGACCAAATGGTGGAGCCACGGGGAGCCGGTATGATCGTCACCCCGCGGGAGATCGACCTGCTCATCGACAGGGCGGCGCAGCTGGTGGCCCATGCCATCAACTGCGCCCTGCAGCCCGAACTAGATTCCGAATTGTTGCTTTCCCTAACCGACGTTTAAAGCGTAATAGAAGCAAGGGCCTCCTGCATATATTCTTATATGATACCCAATCAAAAGGGACAAGAAGAAAAAGGGGGCTGTGCCATGCGCGTATTCCGGCGGGCTGCGGCGCTATTCTTATGTGTTTGCGTGCTTTGCTTTGTAGCGCGCAGCGGCCTTCTTGACCGCTTCGGCCAGGGAAAATCCGCCGCTGGCGCCGCTTATTTTTCCGCCATGCTGGCCATGCCGGAGGGCGTATCCGCCGTTATGGCCATGGAGGCCGACGAGGACGGGGAACCCTATATCCCCGATCCGCAGATTATGGAAGACAGCGGCTTTATATCTCAGCCCTCCGATAGCGCTTCAGCGCCTATTACGGCCAACCCGGAAGATGCGGTGGGCAGAATTCTAAGCAAATTTATTTCACCCTATACGGCCGGTCTGCACTGGAATAAAATCTATGTGCGCAATCTGACCTCCAAAGACATCGACCTGGAAGAGGAAATGTCCCAGCAACTGAGCTGGTCGCCGGAAATCAACGGCCAACCGGAGGTGCTGATTGTACACACGCACGCCACCGAAAGCTACATGCCGGAGGATCGGGACTTTTATACGGCTGCTGATCCCACCCATTCGGAGGATCCGTCCCAAAACGTAATCCGGGTGGGCGAGGCAATTGCGTCCCAACTGACGGCCGCCGGTGTCGGCGTTCTACACGATAAAACCCTCCATGATCAGGAATCCTATACTGGTAGCTATAGTCGTTCCGCCCAGACGGTTAATCAATATCTAGAAAAATATCCTACCATCAAGGTAGTGCTGGACGTCCACCGGGATTCGGTTTCCAGCGGTGAAAATGACAAGGTCAAGCCCGTGGTGGAGATCGATGGCAGACAGTCCGCCCAGATTATGCTGGTGGTGGGCTGTGAGGACGGAAATGTGACCGATTTCCCACGGTGGAGAGAGAATTTTCGACTGGCCATTCGTATGCAGCAGACCTGCGAGGAACTATATCCGGGGCTGGCCCGGCCTATGTATTTTGCCCCCAAAAAGTATAACCAGAACCTTTCCCCCGGCGCTATGCTTTTCGAGATGGGGACCGAGGCCAATACGCTGGACGAGGCCGTCTATGCCGGCGAGCTGGCTGGGAAGGCACTGGCGCAGGTGCTCCTATCCCTTAAGAAATAGAAATGAGGCGTTTGCCGTTGCCCAAACGGGAGAGAAAAAAGAAGGAAGACAAGCGGGATGAGAAGTATCGCCTGGAAATAGCAAAACAGGTAGACGCAGCCATAGAGCGCCGGCAAAAATCAGCGGCGGCGCAGGCCAAACGACAGGCGAAAGGCCGGCGGGCGCTGGAAGCGCACAGGACAAGAAAAATACAGGAGACCGCGCGCCGGCAGGCCAAAACCACGGCGAGGCGGGCCTTTCGTGTCAAGATGGGCAACCCTATCGCCGTGGAGGATTGCGGCCCGCCGCCACTATATCTGGAGCGGCTGCCCGCGGTATGGGAACAAAGCCAGCGGCGCGTTGGACCGGCCGAAAAACGGCGTGCCTTTCTGCGATCCTTTGGCCTGACGGCTTTACTGTTGGCCTGCCCACTATTTGCTTTATGGGGGATGGGGCAGGCCTATGAGGCCGTTCGGGTCAACGGGTTTGCGGATTATACCACCCCGCTGGACGTAGTTGCCGAGAACAACGTCTGGGGAATACGGATCTTCGATTTTGTATTGCGGTCCGATCGGCTACCGGCAGGCGTGCAATGGCTCGTCCAGGTTATCTGGCAATTGGCCGGGCCGGCCGTCCAGCTGATTTGCCAATTCCTCCAATGGGTGCCCCGATTATTGCTCCGGCTGCTCCATGCATTGGTATGACCGGGTATAATCGGCGTGATAGCAAGGGCCGCCTGTAAAGGGCCCGAAGACGCCCTTCAAGGAAAGAGCATGGCACTCGGAACGCTGCCATCCTTTTGAAAAAATCAAAGGCCGCCTGTACAGAAGCTGTACAGGCGGCCCTTCTAATATGCAGCCTATGGCATGGGAATGGTTACGCCGTTATAGCAATCCTGATCATAGCCTATGAGATCGTCAACCGTGTTGACAGCAACAAATCCCAAGGGCGTTCCATTGACCGTCAGGTGATACCGCCGGTCGGACTGCTTGACAAAGCGCAGCACCAAAGAGGGACGGGATTCGTCCAGATAATTCACGGTGAGCACCAGGGAGGGCTCCACCCCTTCGGGCGCCGGATCCAGGGTGAAATCGGACGCCGGGCAACGCAGCATATACTGATAGAAATTGCGGAAATCAGAGGTGTTCACGGTCTTGTCGTCGCAGGTTACCTCCAGCGTGGCCGCGTCATTTTCATCCACCCCGTGGGTTAGGCTGTAGAGATGGTTGCTTTCAGGGGTCTGGAATTGGATGGATCGCACCGAGGTGATGTCGTCCATAAAGAGCACCGAGCTGAAATAATCCTCCGCTTCATAGGAGACAAAGGGAATGGCCGAGGTGGATACCTTGTAGATGATTTCCCGGTCGTTGACCATGACGGGATAGTAGCCGTCCTCTGTGGCCGTGCCGATTTTCAGGGTCAGGTCGATAGCGCCCACCTGGTAACGCAGAATGGTGCCGGGATCGTCCAGGCCATAGGAGGCAATCTGTTGGGCGGTGGGATAGAAGGCGAAGGCGCCGTCCGCCGTCAGGCCGGAGGATACCACCTTGAATACATTGTCAAACACATCGCCCATGACGTTTTGGGTCACCGGACTGCGCATTATATAGGGGATGAGGGAGGATTCCGCATAGGGGTTGGGAATAAACTCCATGGTGTGGGCATGGTCCTTGCCCGAGATAGTGATCAGGTCAAAGGAGGCGAGTTGACCGCTCTCGTCAAAATAGGAGCTGTTATCGCTGGTTTGGGCCACCGAGTTGACCATATTCACGTCGGCATAAAAGGTCTTATCCCGGTTAAAGATATCCCGCTGGTAGGTGGTGGCCAGATAGATCTGCGAGTTGTGGCCCAGCTTCATGTAAGTGCCCGAACCGTTGGGCGCGTCGTCCCCAAAATACAAAACATAGCTGTCGGCTTCGTCCTTGCCGGTGACGGTGGCGGTGATCCGGGGCTGGTCCAGTCCATATTGCGCCAGATCGCTGTCCTCGCCGATCCGGCGCATGGCCTGTACGCTGGCCACGGCGTCGGCTAAGCCGCTGATGCTGTAGTTGTCCAGATAATCGTCTGCAATGTTTTCAATATGCCAAACCAGACCGTTGGTGCTGGCCCCCTCGGTTTCGTCCTCCGTGGGATAGATGGCGTAGGAGCCGGTTTCGTTGGTAATGTCTACCCGCGCTACATCGGTGGTGGACATAGAAATGAGCGGAACCGCCGATTGGGAACTAGCGGATACCGTCTCGTCCTCCGGTACGGGGACAAACCGGTAGATTGCGAATACCGCGCCCGCCAGCACCAGAAGGATGACGATGGCGGCAATGACATTGCGGAGCATGCGGTGCTTGGGGGACTTTTTCGGGCCCTTGCCCTTGGTGGGCGACGGAGCGTCAAAGATGGTGGAGAAGCCCTCGGACGCAGACTGTTCCGGCGATGGGGCCGGCTCCGCCTCCCCTATTTCGCCGGAGGACTCGGGCTGCTCCGACGGCTCGACCGGTTCCGCTGGCGCGGCGGCCGCTTCCGTATTCTCGGCCGGCTGCGTCCCGGGCAGGCCGTTTTCCATTTTTTCCGGGGCATCGCTCATCTGTTTTTCCTCCTAACCCATATGATAATACCCACAACAACCGACAGAACGGGCAAGACAAAGGCAAATACGATCAGGGCGGTAATTAGGACAAACATAGTCACCGGTATATCAAAGGCGGACTGGCTGATGACCTTGGCGGTGATCGTAATAGAATCCTCTTCCCGACCGGCCGCGGCGTTGATGGAGCTGAGCACCAACTCGTTGTTGTTTACAAAGGAATAGTTATCCCACGCGCTGCTGATCAAATCGGTGCTAGCATAGGCCACAACATAGCTGTGCAGCTCGGCCATGCTTTCCCCATAAATCGTATCTTTGGACATAATGCCCACCGAATAAGTTGTGCCGCCGCTGCCGGAGGGGGACCATTCCTCTCCCGCTCCTGCCGGACGGACCACTACGGTATCAGAAGAGGACATGAGCGCGGTGGTGGTGCGATTGCCCTGGGATTCAAAACCGATCTCCATGGGCACGCAGCCGGTGGCTACATACAGAACGTTGGAGGCGGTGTTTACCCCCGATGTGTAATCGCTGCCAGCGTTGCTCAGACCAATGGTGGTGGGATCTCCCACGTAATTTGCATCCGACGTTTCGTACAGCACGCCGCTGGAAACATGAATGCCCCATTCATCCAAAAAGTCATACAGATTGGGCAGTTCAGGGGATGCGGAGCCGGCGAAAAACAGCAGCGCCTTGCCCCGCTTTCCGTCGTTGTCCAGGAAATCGTCTATTTTTGAGAGTTCATCCCCGGAAAAATCACTGGTGGGAGCGGTAATCAGCAACATATCCATGTCCTCCGGAATCTCCTGGGACAGCAGATTGTCGATGGTGGTTACTTCATAGTTGTTTTGTTCCAGATCGGTCTGAAGATTGGCCACATCCTCCGCGTTGGAATGGGAGGCCAAAAAGCCCACCTTGGTGGTCTTGTCGGAAGTGACGCTGTATATAGCCGAGGTCAGCGCCGTCTCCAGATTGGAACCGGATATGGTGTAGGAACTATATCCCATGGCGGCGTAACCGGTGGCATCATACAACTCATACATGTCTTCAAAGCTGATAACCTTCTGCCGGCTGATGGTCTGGCCGTTCAGCTCAAAGGTGCTTTCTACCAACAAGTCTCCGTAGTTGATATCCTGGTTGGGGAACCGCTGCTGAATATCGGAAAAGGAGGGGAGCTGCGGGTCCGCGCATTGGAACTGGATATTGCTGTTGTATTTGGGATAATCCTTTAGAAGAGACAGGGTCTGAGCGTAATATTCGCCGGTGGTGTCTACCGCGTTATAATAGTAGCTCAGATACTGACCGCTGCTGTAATCATCCTCGTCCGCGCACAGCGTCAGGGTCACGGGACGCGATACCTCCCGCAGATATTCCTCGTTTTTGTCGGACAGGGAATAGGTCTGGTCGGCCGTCAGATCGATATCCAGCGGAAAACGGGCCGCTAGCGCGGTAGCCAAGACATTGATCACAATGGCGGCGGCTATGACGATACAGGTGATGGCCAGGGCGTAGCTGCCGTGCCGCAGACGGATCCGGCGGCGAGACTTTTGGCTCGGATTATTGTTCATCTTTTCGGCCCTCCTTTATGCCCACCGTTTTGCCTCAAGCACACGGACGGTGAGAAACAGGAAGACGGCCATGAAGCTTAAGAAAAACACGGCGTTGGAATAATCCAAAATGCCTCCGGTAAAGGCGACGTAGCGCGAGTAAAAGGAAATCCAGGAAACAATTGTGGAAAGAATGGAATTGTTGATAAAGGCGGTGACCAGATCGATCACCAGAAGCACCAGGGAAATGGCCATGCTGCATACGAAGGAAATGACCGAACTGCCTGTCAGAGAAGAAATGAATTCTCCAATGGCGATCAAAGCGCCGCCCAGCAGCAGGGCGCCCAGTACGCAGTCCAGATATACCATCCAATCCACTGTGCCGTAGCAGGCCAAAATGATTTGATATACCAGCGTAATGGAAATGCCAATGGCATATACGCAAAAGGCCGCGAAAAACTTCCCCAGCACAATGGAGGAAAGGCGGATGGTGGAGGTCAGCAGCACCTGGTCGGTTTTTTGCCTCTTTTCCTCACTCAGCAGCCGCATGGTGAGGACCGGCGTTATGGCGATCATAATGACAATGACGATGATTATATCGGAAAAGATCAGCGATATGTCCGGAGAGCCGGCGCCGGTGCTCAGCGTCTGGTTTCCGCTGGCAAGCAGTACTGTAAAAAGCAGGCCGAAAATAAAGAAACAGGCGGCCAGGATGGCGTATCCAAATGGAGATGTGAAATATGACCTAAATTCGCGTCTAAAAATAGCCGACATGATCAGTCCTCCCCCTCTTCTGCGCTTTTGTCGTCCGCGCTTATGGTTTCTTGGTTATCAGGCGCCTGGGGCTCCTCGGCACGCGCCGACTCTTCCTGAGAGGCGGCGGGATCGTCCTGGGAGGTGGCCGGTTCTTCCGCTCCGTCCTCCGGCTCCTCCTTCTTGCCCCGCATCTGTTCCCGCAGGGCCTTGCTGTCCACAGACGCATCAGTTAGGCGCAGGAATACCTGCTCCAGGGACAGCTGGTTGGCCGTAAGCATAAGCAGCGGCCAGTGCCGGTCGGCCAGACGTTCAAAAATATCCCGCCGCACGTCGGCCTTTCCCTTGGGCTCCACGGCGAACTCAAACGCCGTATTCTCCCGGGGCCCCATAAAGGTGACAGACTTGACGCCAGGGATTCCCGTGAGCAGTCGCTGTACGTCGGCGCGTGGGCCCTGTACCCGCACGGTGAGCACAATATTGTCGGACAGTAGTTTGGAGAGGTTGTCCGGCGTATCGTCGGCAATCATCACGCCCCGGTTGATGATGACGATCCGTTCGCATATCGCCTGGACCTCGGGGAGAATATGAGAGCTTAATATAACCGTATGATTACGGCCCAGATGGTGGATCAGATTGCGGATCTCAATGATCTGCTTGGGATCCAGACCTACCGTGGGCTCGTCTAGAACCAGCACGTCGGGATTGCCGATCAGTGCCTGCGCGATGCCCACCCGCTGCTGAAAACCCTTGGACAGGTTCCGGATCAGCCGCTCATAGACATCCTCTATTCTGACCAGGCGACAAACCTCTTTGATATGGGGATCCCGGGGCAGCTTCACTTTTTTCAGGTCGAAAATAAAGTGCAGATATTCCTTGACCGTCATATCGGGATACAGGGGCGGATGCTCCGGCAGATAGCCGATCCGGCGCTTGGCCTCGTTGGCGTCTTCCAGAATGTCGTAGCCGTCGATCTTGACACTGCCCGACGTGGCGGAGATATATCCGGTGAGGATATTCATGGTGGTGGATTTTCCGGCGCCGTTGGGGCCCAGGAAGCCGTAAATCTGCCCGTCCTCCACTGTAA
>DXVY01000038.1:0-3078 GCA_019417145.1 Clostridiales bacterium | reverse complement strand
CTCCCCGTCGTTTACCTGGAAGCTGACATCGTCTACGGCCAGGTGACTGCCGTACCGTTTGCTGAGGTTGGTCACCTCGATCATTTGCGTTCCCTCCAGTTTTTGGATGTTGCATTTGTTTGAGACTTTCTTGCGTTTGACGTCTACGGCTGGTCCGGCTTGGCGCCAGATCCGACCGACAGATTATAACAAAAATATCGTAACAAACAAATTTTGTAGCTTTGTAAACTTTCTCTGAACAAATCTGCGCTACATACTGTTTCATTATACACGATATCCACACGGGAATAAAGGCTTTTTTGCAAATCCTACACATTTTTAAAACAAGGCTTTTCTCTCAACAACCGAAAACCTGAAAAATCCTGGTTTGAAGATGGGAAATTCATTGACGCGAGGAATTTTCCGTACTAATATAAAATTATAAAGTTGAAAGCTCATTGTACAATAGAAAGGAAAGTGAATGTATGGCGGACATAAAGCCTTTTGGCGCCCTGCGCTTTACAGACAGGGCCGGAGCCCCGGCCGAGATCACCTGCCCTCCCTATGATATTATCAGCGAGGAGGAGCGGCAGGCCTATCTGACGGCCAATGCCCATAACGTCGTCCGGCTTGAGCTGCCTAGGGCAGAGCAGCCGGGAGAAGACGCTTACGCGCAGGCCGGGCGCATTTTGCAGGACTGGCTGCGGGAGGGAATCCTGGCGGTGGATCGCAAGCCGGCGCTCTATATTTATGAAGAGGCCTTTACCGTGGGCGGTCGGGATTATGCCGTACGCGGTTTGGTCTGCCGCGTTAAGCTGGAGGACTTTTCCAAGGGCGTCATCTTGCCCCACGAGGAGACCCTGTCCAAAGCAAAGGCTGATCGTTTTAACCTGATGTGCGCTACCGGCTGTAATTTCAGCCAAATCTATTCTCTGTATATAGACGAGGAGGGCGAAACCCGACGTGCGGTGGAAGCGCTGTCCGGCGGCCAGCCGGCGGAATCGTTTACCGATGCCGACGGCGTGACCCATCGCCTTTGGATTGCGGAGGACGGCCCGGCGGTTCAGGCCATCTGCCGGCAGTTTGACCAACGCAAGCTGTACATAGCGGACGGCCACCATCGCTATGAGACGGCTCTGCGTTATCGTGACCATCTGCGGGAAGAGGGACAGGCGACCGGAGAGAGCGACTATGTGATGATGATGCTGGTGGATATGGAGAACCCCGGGCTGGTTGTATTTCCCACCCACCGGATTGTCCGCAATCTGCCTGCCTTTGACCGCGGCCGGCTGCTACAGGCCTGCGAGGCATACTTTGCAGTGGAAGAATACCAGGCGCTTGACAATATGCAGGCGGCCTTGGACGCACGGTACGCGGCCGGACAGAAGGCTTTTGGCTTTTACGACGGCGGCGAGGGATGGAGCCTGTTGACCCTGAAGGACCCCGCGGTCATGGCGGACGCGTTGCCGGGGAAAAGCAGGGCGCTGCGGGAATTGGATGTTTCGGTGCTGCATACCCTGGTTTTGGAGCGGGTTCTGCATATTGACGCCGAAAACATGGCCAAACAGATCAACCTAACCTACACAAGAGATCGGCGGGAAGCGCTGGAGGCCGTGCGACAGGGCGCCGACTGCTGCTTCATCCTCAATCCCACCAGGGTGCAGGAGATTGGAGAGGTGGCTGCCGCCGGCGAGAAGATGCCGCAGAAATCCACCTATTTTTATCCCAAATTGATTACCGGTCTGGTCATGAACAAGATCATATGATTACGATGTTTGAATAGAACGGGGGTTCATATGCTTGAATTGAATGATAAAGCACGGCTGTATCATCTGCTGACCGAGCGGTTTCCCTTTGACCAGTCCCAACCGCTGGCGCGGGTAGCCCTGTATTTGAGTCAACAGGGCGTGCGGGCGATTGACTTTGGATATGCCAAGATGAAAAGCCTGCTGCAGGAGCTCCCCGAGTTCTTGAGCCTCACCGATGTCATGCTGGGAGATCAGCCACAGCAGGAGGTTCGGCTGCATGTCTGGTCCGACGCGCCGGGGGGCGACGCTTCTTCGAAGGCCCGTTGTGAGGAGTTGACGCCGGCGGACAGGGAGGAGATTTATCATATACTGTCCGCTGCCATGGAACCGGAGTCTACCATTACGCTGGCCGCCGCCGGCAATTTTCTGGCCGTGGCGGGCCGAACTAAGGAACAGTATGGATTTTCCAAGCTGCGGAAGCTTTTTGAAAATCTGGGAGACTTTGTCACCGTTTTTGACGCGCGGCGTGGAGGGGAAATGCATGCCCACGTGACCCTGCACGCCGTCCCGCAATGGGATGAAAGCCGGTCGCATGCTCGCTGTAAAGATGGCGGGGAGGCGGATCGGGCGGCGCATACTGCTCAAGGGCGCCATAGAACAGAAGAGGCAAGGCCGGCGGAGGTCCGGGCGCCCCATTGGAGCGATCAGCTGCCCGAACGGCTGGAGGGAAACGTCTTTCTGCCGCCCAAAACCCTGCAAAAATTGAGTCTGGCATTGACCGGGGTGGAGGCTCGGCCCTCTGGCGAAATTCTGGAGGCCCTGTCGGACGGTTACAAAAGGGCCAGGGCGTCCGACGGCCTATATAAGCACGGGGAGTCCTATGTATTCAACCTGCATAAAAGCACGCCGGACGGCGTGCCGGTGAGCGCCGCCATAAAACGTTCGGACTATGTCGACGGATATCCTTGGTATCTTAACTACGCCGGCCCTAATCGCTACGCTCTGTCCCATGCGTATCCGGAAGATGATCTGCGGGTCGACAGGGAAGCCTCGGGACCTGCGGTTACGCATAAACCGCATGAATCTGTCGCAAACGCCGGTGTCTCCCAGCTGCCGGCCCCTGCAACGGCGACGCTTACACAGGAGGATATGCGGGAAATTTATCTGGATCTGACGACCTGCTTGCCTCTGGAGGAAAAGCTGCATATGGCCACCGTCAGCCTAAAGCTGCACGAGACCGGCCACCCCAAGGAGCAGTACGGTTTTACGAGAATGAAGGCCATGCTTCAGGCGCTATCCAGCTTTATGAGTCTGGAGGACGTAGTCATGGGCGGCGTGCCCCAGGTGCTGG
>DXVY01000037.1:7076-11401 GCA_019417145.1 Clostridiales bacterium | reverse complement strand
AGTCGTACCAGACCAAGCTGTTTGCCTATGCGGGTAAGCAACTCATTTTGACCGAGGCCGGCCGCTTGTTTTTGCAGACCGCCGCCGCCATGCGCCACGACGCCCGGCACCTGCGGGATGCGCTGGGGCAGCTTTCTTCCCGCCGATATCTGCATTTCGGCGCAACCCTGACCATAGGCGCCTATATGATGCCCCGGCATCTGTCCGGGCTGCTCAAGCGGGAGCCCGAGACCAGGATCCGCATGATCATGGCCAATACGGCCGAGCTGCTGCGGCTGTTGGACAGGGGGGAACTGGATTTTGCCATAGTGGAGGGCTTTTTCCCCAAGCAATCCTACGAAAGCCTTTGGTACCGAACCGAGCGCTACCTGCCCGTATGCGCTCCCGACTACCGGTTTTCCCGTTCTGTGGTCAGACTGGAGGATTTGCTGTGGGAAAGGCTGCTGGTTCGCGAGCCGGGCTCCGGCACCAGGGAGGTGCTGGAGCGGGCGCTGGAGGAACGAAACCTGCAAATGCAGGATTTCCCCTACCTGACCGAACTGGGTGGGCTGGACGTTATCAAGGCGCTGGTTACAGAGGGAATGGGCGTTTCCTTTTTCTATGAGCCGGTGGTGCGCAGCGAGCTTTCGGCGGGGACGCTCCGGGAGATTCCCCTTGCGGACTGCTCTATCTCCCATGACTTTTCCTTCCTTTGGAGAAAGGGAAGTGTTTTTGGCCCCTATTATCGGGAGGTTTTTCATCTCCTGGGGCTGGACGGCCCGGAGGGCGAGTAGCGCATCTTATCCACAGACGCGTCCCGCAGGAGCAGGGCGGCGGTCTCCACATGGGCGGTGCCGGGGAAAAGGTCCACAGGCGTGACCTGGGATAACCGGTATCCATATTCGGTCAAGAGCCTGCAGTCCCTGGCCAGGGTGGCCGGATCACAGGACACATAGACCAGCCGGTCGGGGCGGAACTGCTCCCCTATGCAGCGCAGCAGGTCGGCTGCGCAGCCCTTTCGGGGCGGATCCACCAGCACCACATCCGGACGGATATCTTGATCCGCCAGTTGCCGGGCCGCTTCGGCCGCATCGGCGCAGAGAAACCGCGCATTGGCTACCCCATTGCGCCTGGCGTTTTCCCTGGCATCCTCCACCGCCTGGGGGACAATTTCCACGCCAATGACCTCCTTGGCCTGCCGGGCCATGGACAGACCGATGGTCCCCGCCCCGCAGTAGAGATCCAGCAGAATTTTACCCGCGGGACGGGCGTATTCGGCTGCCTTTCGATACAGCCTTTCAGCCATAGCGCGGTTGACCTGATAAAAGGATAGGGCGGATATTTTCACCTCCAGATCGTACAGCCGATCCACAATATGATCCGTTCCATAGAGCACCCGGCATTCCTTGCCCAAGATCACATTTGTATCGGCCGTGTTACGGTTGAGCTGGATGCTGACAAGTCGAGGACCGGCCGCCTCCCGCAATAACTCTACCAGCCGTTCTTCTTGGGGAACGGCGTCGCCGTTGATCACCAACGTCGCCATTACCTGGCCCGTGGCGAAGGCCTTGCGTAGGTATATGTGGCGCAGCAGACCCCGTCCGGTCTTCTCGTCGTATATACTGGCGCCGCTTTCGGCCGCCCAGCGCTCAACGGCGGGCAGCAGCGCTGCAAACTCCGGCGGTTGCAGCCTGCAGTCCCGGCAGTCCACAATTCTGTGACTGCGGGGAGCGTAAAAGCCTATGGACAGGCTGTGCTCCGGATGCAGGCGGGCGGCTGCCGTACCGGTTACGCCCGCCACGGTTCCAACAGGATATTGCGCCTTATTCCGATACCCCGACCGGGACTGGTCCGGGTCGCATAGAAGCGCCTGGGGCTCTATGGAAAAGCCGCCGATACGGCGCAGCGCGTCGGCCACACGCTGCCACTTGACCTTGCGCTCCGCCTCATAGCTGATATGCCGAAATACGCAGCCTCCGCATTGACGGGAAACCGGACAGTCTGGTTTAATCCGGTCGGGTGAGGGCTTTAAAATGGCTTCCAGCCGTCCGTACGCCAGATTTTTACGCATCTTGACGATGCGCACGCACAGAAGGTCACCCGGGGCGGCGTCGGGCACGAATACCGCCAAGCCCTCGTGACGTCCTACGCCCTGGCCCTCGGCTGTCATACCGGTGATTTCTAGTTGTATGATACTGTTTTTCTGCATGTTTCTCATCCCTCTATGGATTTAAAGATACGTATATCATACCATGGCCGGGCGGTGTGGGGCAAGCCCGGCCGGGCAGAAGAAAAAATCCCGCTCCTGCGATAGGCAGGAGCGGGATTAGACTATAGGAATTTTTAAACTTGACGGGCCAGAATCTTACAGATCTCCATCACATCGGCAATGGTGATCTCTCCATCGCCGTCCAGGTCGCCCCGGGCAATCTCATCATCTGTGGGATCGGTGCCCGCCGACTCCCTGGCCATGACCTTACAGGCTTCCATCACATCGGCAATGGTCACCTCGCCGTCCTTATCCAGGTCGCCCGGGTCAAGGACGATTACATGATCCAGATCGTCTATGGCTTCGCGGATGGCCTTGACGGCTGCATCTATTTCGGCCTGGGTGGCCGTTTCGTCCAGCTCGTCTGCCGCCGCCAATGCGGTCTGCAGTTTGGCCCAGCTTTCCTCGGTGTAGTCCGCAGCCTGCAACGCGGCCGCCTCGGCCAGGATTTCCTCCAGCGCCGTGGTGTCGACCGCCGTATAGCCTAAGAGCTCGATTTCGGCTACCTGCACGTCGCTGGCATCAGCAAACTCCAGCTTGTAGTAGCTGTAGGCCGCCTGGCTCTCCTCGTCGATGAGGAAGGGCCGCACATACTGGCCCCACTGGAAGGATTCGCCCGTACGGGTATCCAGTTCGGTCCAGCTCTGGCCGTCGTTGGAGCCGGACAGGGTAAAGCCGGCCGGGGCCGCGGCGGCATTGGAGCCGGAGGCGATGGTGTAGATGGAAACGGTCTGGGGTACGGGGTTATAGTAGATAACCGACTTGTCAGAACCGGTGAAGGTGACGGCCGTGTCGCTGGTGTTGTCCACCAGGTTGGCCGCGCCGGAAACGCCGGTCACCAGGGTTTCGGTGGTATCATCGGTCAGGCTGCCGGCGATTTCCATGCCGGGGACGGTAAAGTCGTCCATGGGGGCGGGAAGTCTACCGCTGGCGGTGATGGAGGCGGGAGCGGCATCGGCGTCGGTGCCCCAGTCGGAGGGCGTGCTGCCCATCTCAAATTCGATGGTGCCGCCGGCGGCCAGGTCTTCATGCAGGAAGTAGGTCTTGTCGTAGTCCTCGCCGTTGAACTTTACGCTCTGAACATAGATGTTTTCATCCGAATTGTTGGGGGCGCTGATGACCAGGTCCTCGCCGTTCTCCAGGTGGATGGTGGCCTTGGTGAAGAGGGGAGAGCCGATGGCGTACTCGGGGTTGCCCACGCTGACAGGGTAGAAGCCCAGTGCGCTGAAGATGTACCAGGCCGACTGCTCGCCGTTGTCCTCGTCGCCGATGAAGCCCTGGCCGATGCCGTTGCCCACGTACATGCGGCTCATAATCTCCCGGATCTTCTCCTGGGTCTTATAGGGCTGGCCGAAATAGTCGTAGAGGTAGGCGATGGCGTGGGCCGGCTGGTTGGAGTGGCCGTACATGCCCATGCGGACCTCCCGTACCTCCCGCATTTCGTGGATTTCTCCGTCGTCGTTCATCTCGGGGTCAGCGCTGAAGAAATAATCCAGCCGCTCGATCATGGCGTCGGTGCCGCCGAAGAGCTCCGCCAGGCCCTGTGCATCCTGGGGTACGTTGAATAAGAAGGTCCAGGCGTTGGTCTCGGTGTAGTCGCCCCACCAGTTGGTGGGATCAAAGGTTTCGGCGTTGGCAGCCCAGCTTCCGTCGGGGTTCCGGCCGGAGAAGAAGCCGCCGATTTCCTCGTTGTACAGCTGGACGTAGTTGAGAGCCCGGTTGCGCAGGTAAGCGGCCTCGTCGGTATAGCCTAAAGCGGCGGCCAGCTGGGAGGTGCCGAAGTCGTTGACGTAGTTTTCCATGGTCCAGGACACGCTGTTGTTTACGTCATTGGAGATGTAGTGCTTGAAGGGGTAGGTGTTATTCTCCTTGCGGCCGCCCAGGTTGGCATCCTCCAGCTGAGCGTTGGCGCTGCGGATGGAGGCCTCATAAGCCTTTTCCAGGTCAAAGTCGATACCGCGCATGGCCGCGTCGCCGAAGATGACCTCGGAATGGGAGCCGTTCATGCCGTCGTTGCCGGCGGGATTGGTCCAGCGGGGCACCCAGCCGGTATCCTCATAGAAGGCCAGCAGGCCGT
>DXVY01000037.1:0-7066 GCA_019417145.1 Clostridiales bacterium | reverse complement strand
CGGCGTCCTTCTCGGGGGTCAGCAGGGCGTAGGCCGGCCAGGCGGTGCGGTAGGTATCCCAGAAGCCGTTGTTGACATACAGCTTGCCGTCGCCGATTTCCGGATCGGCAAGGTCGCTGCTGGGCACGGCGTGCTTCCACTGGGGATTCTCGTTGGTGCCCACGTTCTCACCGTAGTTGTTGGGGTAGGCGAAGAGGCGGTACATGGAGGAGTAGAAGGTCTCCATCTCGTATTCGCTGGCGCCCTCCAGCTCGATGATGCTAAGCTGCTCCTCCCAGGTCTGCTGGGCCTTGTCGTAGATGGTGTCGAAGGTGTCGGTTTCCGCAACCTCCAGCGCCAGGTTGTGCTCGGCCTGGTCGGCGCTGATGAAGGAGGTGGCCACCTTCATGGTGACGACCGTATCCCCCTCTGCGGCCTCGGGGAAGGAGATGAAGCCGGTCTTGTCATTGTATACGGAAGCCGAGCTGAATTCGGTGTCGAACTGGCCGTATATGTACATGCGGTTGCCGCCGGTGCTCTGGTGGTCGGTGTAGGCCCGGAAGGTCTTGTTGTCGCCATCAAAGGTCAGCTGGCCGTTGGTGAAGACGTCGTCGAAGATGATATTGCGGTTCTCCGAACCTTCGGGGAAGGTAAAGCGCACCAGAAAGGCGTGCTCGGTGGGGGTCACTTCAATCTTTACGCCCGAGGCGTTGGAGCCCTCGTCAAAGGTGACGCTGTAGTAATGGCCGTGTCCCACTTCGTTGTCGTGACTGAAGTTGGCCCGGCGCTTCTCGGCGCCGATGGGCTCGGCGGAGGTTACATCACTGGGGGAGAGGGTGGTGTTGGCCATAAACTGCCAGTCGCCGTAGCTGGAACCCCAGTTGGTGGAGATATGGGTGATGGTCATGTGGCAGAGGGAGGTGTGGTTGCCGGCCAGCTGATAGCGGTAGTGGCTGGAGGCCTGGTTCTCGGTAACCGGGGTGACCATGTTGAAGCCGTGGGGCAGCAGCACGATGGGGGAGGTAAGACCCCGGCTGAAGCCGCTGGTGTTGTTGGTGCCCCGGAAGATGTTCACATAGTCGGTGAGATTTTCCTTCTCCACTTCGGCCTTGTTTTCCACCACGATGTCGTCAAAGTAGGTAAGGAAGGGGGCGGTGGCCTCGTAGGAGCTGGAATTCTTCTCGTAGGAAACTAAGATTTTGTCAATGGTCTTGCCGGCGGCCACGCTGCCGATATTGGCGATGACCTGGTTCCACTGCATGTACAGCAGGGTCTTGGAGTCGCCCTGGGCCACGGGGTTTACCTCGTTGCCGTAGATGTCCTCGCAGTGCAGGTCGCTTAAGTAGGTGCCGTCGGTGAACTGCAGATCCACCGCCATGTACTGGGAGGTGTAGTCAAAATCATAGGTGTTGGGGATGGCCATGGCCGGGAAGATCATGTAGCTGAGCTGGGTGGTGGCGGTTACGGGGACGTTTACGTCCTCGTAGATAACATTGGAGGCCGCCGCATGACCGGTGCCCACGTGGGAGCCGGCCACCATCAGGCTGTTGTAGCCCGTCCAGCCCAGGTCCGCATAGTTGACCCAGGATTCGTCCGGGCCGTCGGTACGGGCGGTGTACATGGGGCCTTCATCGGGATGGTCCAGGTCCACGGGGTAGGCCTCTACACCCGTGCCCAGCTGGAGCTCGGAGAACTGTACCGAGTCGGTGCCGGAATTTTCATAGATCTCCAGCTTGTAGTAGCTGTAGGCGGTGGTATTTTCAATTTCATAGGTGTAAAGGGTGTTGCGGCTGGGCATGTCCTGGCCGGTCTTTGTGTCCAGGGGAGTCCACTGGGAGCCGTCGTTGGAGCCGAAGAGGGTCCAGTTGGCCGGGTCGCGCTCGGGGAAGTCGTTGCCCGAACCGATGGAGTAGACCGTCACCACCTGGGGCTGGGTCAGCCGTACCGACACCCAGGCAGGATTGGAAGCAGAGGGCCGCATATACATGAAGCACTTGGTGTCGGGGTTGCTGTCGAACAGATTAAACTTGTTCTCATTGTCAAAGGAGGTGGTGCCCTCCACCGAGGTGCGGTCGATGTAGTTGGAGAGGCTGCCGGCCGCGCCGCCGCTGCCGGCGTCGGTGATAAACATATCCCCCTCGCCGGTGCCCAGGCGCAGTTCGGAGAACTGGGTGCAGTCGTCTGCCGCCTGCTTTTTGGTCACGGATATTTTGTAGTAGGCATACGCCGTGTCGTTTTCAAAGGTGTAGATGTTTTCCTGCTTGCGGGCGTAGAAGCTCTCGCCCTCCCGCTTATCCAGCTCCACCCAATCGTTCCCGTCGGACGAACCGTAAAGGGTCCAGTCGGCGGGGTCCCGGGGCTGGCTGTCGTTGCCGGCGCAGATGGAGTAGGTGGTGATGGCCTTGGGTTCGGTCAGCCGGAAGGAGACCCAGACCGGCTCCTCCGCGGTGGGGGTAGCCACCTGCAGAAACTTGGTGTCGGTGCTGCCGTCAAACAGCATCTGCATGTTTTCATTTCCCTCCAGAGTGCCCGATCCGGTGACGCTGGAAAGGTCGATAAGGTCGCCCACATAGCCGCGGACACCGCTCTGGAACTGCTGGATGACATTTTCAGCTTCCCCGTCGCCGGTGTTTTCCAGCAGGGTCAGACCGTCTCCCTCCTCAAAAGAGGAATGGAAGAGCACGCTGTCCGGCGCGGCGGCCGAGGCGCCGTTCCATCCGCTCAGGGGCAGACCCGCGGCCAACAGGGATAGGGATACGCCGCTTGCCAATAAGCGTTTTACCAATGCCATCATACTTTTGTCTCCTTTGCTTGTCTCCCCGCAGGGGGAGATTATAATACACCATAAGCATACCATATAAGCGGCAGGATTGCATGTTATTTTTTCAGATGGTTCCGGTATGGAGGCAGGGAAAAGCCTCCATATAGTTGGTTTGAAAAAACAAAAGAGGTTATGATTTCCTTAAGAAATTCTTCTGGTTTTTCTGTGAGAATATGCTATAATCAATATACTATACTTACGACAGGGAGGGTGGACTATGCGACTAGCGGAGATGGCCAAGAAGCGGCGAACCGAACAAAAGGATGTGCCGGCCGTTTTGCCTGGGGGGCACGGTGAGCCGGAGGATGAGCCGCAGCAGAACCAGAAGCCGCCCTTTGCCAGCGGGCTCAATTTTTATAAGCTCTTCTGGATATTCTTTATCGGCTGTTTTGTCGGCGTAGTGATCGAAACCCTCTGGTGCCTTCTTACCCGGCATCGATTGGAAAGCCGCGCGGGCGTGATCTACGGCCCCTTTAACCCTGTATACGGCTTTGGCGCCGTTCTGCTCACCTTATGCCTGCATAGGCTGAGCAAGAAACGGGATTTGTGGATATTCCTGTGCAGCATGGTTTTGGGCGGCGCCTTTGAGTATCTTTGCAGCCTGGTGCAGGAACTGGCTTTTGGCACCGTCTCCTGGGAATACAGCCATACCATGTTCAATATAGGCGGGCGGACCAACCTGCTGTATTCCTTTTTCTGGGGCATTTTGGGGCTTTTATGGATCAAGGATATTTATCCCTTCTTGTCCAGGCTTATTGAGCGGATTCCCCAAAGGATTGGCGTTATCCTCACCTGGGTGCTGTGTGTTTTTATGGTTTTTAACATGGGAATTTCCGCGCTGGCCTGCGCCCGGCAGGCCGACCGGCAGAAGGGCATACCCTCCACCAATGCTATTACCGAATTTCTGGACCGGCATTATCCCGATGAATTCTTGCGCAAGATCTATCCCAACGCCATGCCGGCCGACAATATTCCGCCTCCCGAGGTCACCCGTAAGGGTGAATGGCTGCCCGAAGCCGGTCAGGCCGATCAATCGGAGAATACCAGCGATTCATAAAAACGGATGGTTTTGGCCCATCCGTTTTTTCTTTTCCCGCATTTTCAACTTTTCCGAACCAAATTTCCTTTTGCGCGTATACTGAGAACAGAGCGGGAAAACGGCGGAGCCGACCGGCTCAAAGGAGAAAGGATGCGGTTCGTATGCGCCGAAATCGTCGCTGTGGCTGCGGAATCTGGGTCGTCGCTTTCGCCGCCGGATTGTTGGTGTCCTGCTTTTGTCAAACCCGGTTTATGGTGGCCGTGCTGGCCGTCGCCGTTATAGCGCTGGGACTGGCCTGCCTGCGCGGTTAGGTTTTACGGCCTCGTGTTCCGCCATGATCACACCGGTATCTGTAGGAGGTTGTCATATGAAGGTAGTCGTAGTCAAAAGCCCCAAAATGCTCCGCGGCCTATTGCGCCTGATGTTCGGTATCAAAAAGGACGCCTAGTCCGGGAACGCCTGCGTGTTATGGAAAACGGCCGGCACGTCGCCGAACCCGCCGGCGGGAGATGGAAAAGGGACCGGCCGTTTTATGACGGCCGGTCCCTTTTTGGCTCCGTGTCCATAGAGGGAAGGCGGACGCTTGTCCAGCGCCCGCCTTCCCTCTGCCCCCTTAGGGGCATTTTTACGATTGTTATTGACCCAAGCTACAGCAGCAGCTGCCCCAACGCGTCCACGCTGTCCACGAGATAATCCGCGCCAGCCTCGATCAGTTCCTGTCGGCTTCCGTAGCCGTACAGCACCCCCACGCACGCCATGGCGTTAGCCTTTGCGCCGAGAATATCATATTTGCGGTCCCCGATCATCAGCGCTCGGTCGGGCGACGCGCCGCAGGCTGCCAGCGAACGGCTTATAACCGAGGGTTTGTCCTGCCCCAGTACAAAATCTCCCCCGCCGATATGAGCGAAACAATCGGCCAGATCATATCGTTTCAGCACATTTGCCGCCACCTGCTCCAGCTTGGAGGTGGCGGTCAGCAGGGTATAGCCCGCATCCCGCAGGCGTCTGAGCAGGGTGGGTATGCCCGGATAGGGATCACTTTGCAGCATCCCCTTTGTTTCATACCGTTCCCTGTATATTTCAATAAACCGGTCAATGTCCCCCTTCTCCATTCCCCTGAACCTGCGCAGTGATTCGCGCAGAGGCGGCCCGATATATTGCATAATATTTTCCGGGCTCTCCTGGGCCAACCCCATTTGGGAAAAAGCCCATTGTAGGGATTCGGCGATGCCGGGGCCGGATTCGGTCAGGGTGCCGTCCAAATCAAACAGTAAATACGGATATTGCGCCGGTCCCACATGAGCCATACATGAAACCTCCGTTATATTTTAAGTCCATGAAACATTTTGGGCTTTTTTCCACACTGCATATATGACAGCGGATGGCGTTCTAGCCAAAAACGTCGCCGCCGTTGCATATAGAGGCCTTCTGCCGGTTCCCCACGGCGGATGGCCGATTTGCCGGTCTCTCTCTCGCCGGCAAATCGGCGCCCTGTCCGAAACAGATGGGGCGCCTTCTTTATTTAGCCTATGCGTTCGTCTGTCCGGACGGCTCGCCGTGGGGCATCTTTCGCAATAAATTTCGCTCGGCGGCTCCCAGCCCGCCCATCAGCAGCACCATGAGCAGGCCGGTCTGGATCCATAAGATGGTGATATCTGTGGCACCGTGGACCAGGGTGGCCAGGGTGACCGAACAGATGAGGATCGCGATTTTGGAACAGGAATTTTCCTTTAGACAATATAGAACCTTTTTATAATACTTTACAAAATATACAAGCATGAGCGCCGTGCCGATTACGCCAAAGTTTAAGAAGGGATCGAGATATAAGCTGTGCGCGTGCGTGGTGGGATAGCTTCCAGGATAATTATGGTAGACAAAAGCATAGCTCATCACACCGTGGCCAAACAACGGCGCGTCCCCGATGGCCCGGATCGCGGTTGACCATATTTCCTCCCGCCTTTCGGTGGTGATGTGGGACTGGCTGAGCCGGGGGATCAAATCGGGCATACAGTACAGCATTATGCAAAACAGACCCGCCGCAAGCAGAAGGGCGCTGAGCATCCGGTGCCGCCGCAAAAACAGCAGCAGCGCCGCCACGCCGATAAAAACCTCCACCCATACGAACAGGCTGCCGCATAAATAGATGCTGATCAGATCAAAGGCGGCGATGCCGTAAAACAAGAAGGGGTGTCCCTGATGGGATACCACCTTGTACCCGCAAAGGATGATTACCGTGCCGATGATGGTGGCAAAGTAGTTGGGATTCATAAAGACCGTAAAGCACCGGTAGAGCCCGTCGAAATGGGGCTGCATCAATAGCTTTTCGATGATGGCCACAAGGGTTATGGGTACGCTCAATAAGCAGACCAGGGTCACCATGTGTTCAAATATATCCCGCGTCATTGCCGAGCGCACAAACAGGCCGATAATCAAAATCAATATAAGTCCTATTCCGCCGGCCAAACCTACCCAGTTGCCGTATACCGCCGGGACCACCAAAATCAGAGCAAAAAAAGGAAGAAGGAAGAGCGAGCCGTCATGCACGAATATTCGATGCCTTGTACGGGGGCTGAGCAGCAGATACACGGCCAATCCCACAATAATCGCCCCTGTCAGATAAAAGGGCAGAAAAACGCTGGCGGCGGCAATATAGATCAAATTGCGGTCGCTGAAAACCCGCGGCTGCCGATCTTTTGTTTTTTCTTTCAAGAGCCAGTGATCCCTCCCTTCTATCCTTTTGGGAAAATCAGTTTCCAAACGGATTCCCTCATTCTTGTCCATATTATGCAGACAAGAAGCATGCATATGTATCCTGGATTGTTTGCAACCCATATGCCTTCAATATAATCTAAACTATTATATCATATTTTCCGGCGGCTGGCAACCAAGGCCGCTTTTGCCTTCCGCATATGCCCGGATCCACGGGAATCCGCCTACGGAGCGGTTTTTTGAACACAGGATAAAGAATCCGCGCCGCTGGGGTAGCGGCGCGGATTACTTAATGCTTTGTGTGGATTTCTTATATTTTTCTTAAATCTTCGCCTTTAGGCCTTGCCGTCGCAGCCCAGCACATCCTTGATTTTGTGCGCGACCATGCCCTTGATGGCGGCGCGGCCGTCGCCCAGGTACTGGCGGGGATCAAAGTGATCGGGGTGCTCGGCAAAATGCTTGCGGATGGCGCCGGTCATAGCCAGGCGCAGATCGGAGTCAATGTTGATCTTGCAGAC
>DXVY01000036.1 GCA_019417145.1 Clostridiales bacterium | reverse complement strand
CCTAATTGGTAATTGCAGTCGTATTCCTGATCGCCTAGCTCCACCAAACCGGGGGTAACGATGATCTTTTTCATGCCGTCAAAATTACCCAGCACGCGTACGGCTTCCAGACAACCCTCTGGATTGGCGTTATAGGCGTCGTCAATAAGCACGGCGCCGCCGATGAAGGGCTTGAGCTCCAGCCGGTGGGCCACCGGCTTTAACTGGGAGACGGCATATTTTACCTCGCTGTCGGTCAGGCCCAAATGGAAGCCAACCGATGCCGCCGCCAGGATATTGAGCACGTTATGCAGCCCCAGCAGTCGGGTGGAAACCGAAATCCGCCGGCCGTCTCCCACAATATCGAAGGACGAACCGTTTCGCCCATAGGAGAGATTTTCGGCGTAAAGATCGGGTGCGGGGGCGGATTTATCCGCCCGGATGCCATAGGTTTTTTGGAAACTAGCGGGCATGGTTTTCGCCCTGTCTGCGATATAGGGGTTATCCGTGTTCAGGAAGACCGTTCCGTGATTTTGTAGCACATGATCCGCCAGCTCGAACTTGGTGGCCGCCACATTCTCAATAGAGCCGAAGGTCTCCAGGTGCTGGGGACCTATGGAGGTGATGACACCCATGTCCGGGTCGGCGATCTCACAGATTTCCCTGATATCGCCCACGTTTTTCGCGCCCATTTCAGCCACAAAAATCTGGGTGTTTGGACGGAGTTTCTCCCGGACCGTGCGGACCACGCCCATGGGCGTATTATAGCTCTCCGGGGTTATGACCGTATTGTATCGTTCGCTCAGTAGACGGCCCAAGATATATTTGGTGCTGGTTTTGCCGTAGCTGCCGGTGATACCGATAACCTTAAGATCCCGACAGCCACGTAAAATGCGCTTGGCATCGTTGACGTACCAGCGCGCAATGGATTTCTCAATAGGCTGATTGACGGCGTATGCTGTCAAAAGCAGGACAGGAGTCCCCCAGCCCAACAGGAGCACCGCCGTTAAGACAAAACGTCCCGCGGTCGTCGGCAAAAGGGCCGAGAGAAGCAGCAGAGCCGTCAGCAGAAGCGCGGCGGTGACATACAAACGCCGGACCCGCGGCGTGAAGACAAGCCGCTTGATGGCCCGTCGCTGTCCGGAGATGGCCGCGGGAATCCGAATTAACCCCATGAGCAGGCAGCCGCCGCTAAAGGGGAGGGGACCCGTAAGCCAGAGCAGCAGCAGGACGCCGGCTGTCAGCAGGCCTGCGCCGACCGCCCGCAGATATCCTGCGGTTTTCAGCCAGCCCGCATAACGGCTGGGATAATAGGAATTCTGCTGGAACATATGAATCTGGCGGGTAAGGGCAAAAAGGGCGGTTACGGCCGCGGCCGCGCCCCCGAGGGTATAAAAGATATACATGGTCTCAGCCTCCCAAGAAACTGTGCAGAATCCGATGAACCTGATAGGGACGCTCTACAAAGGAAAAATGCCCCGCCCCCTGGATAATACAGAGCCCCGCGTCGGGGATCAGCCCCTCAATTTTTTTGGCGTCGGCCACTGGCGTCGCGGTGTCATTTTCCCCGTAGATCAAAAGGGTGGGGACCTCTATGTGGGGCAGATGGTGAGAAAGATCCTCGTTGACCACCTTTACCAGAGTCTTGCGCAGAATCTCCGGCGCGTTGTTGTAATCGGCCGAGCCGTAGTGCCGGCGGGCCCTGTCTAAAAGGGCGTCCGTGTGGCTGCGCAGACCGGGGAGAGTGAGAAACCATTTGGTTATCTTGAAGCTCCGCTGGCGGGCTTTTTGCCGCAGGGTCTTTTTGGGCTGGATGCCGGCGGCGTCGATAAGAATAATCTTGGGCGGATGGACCCGGCCGGTGCCGGCCAACTTCATGATGACCCGCCCGCCGAAGGAATGCCCTACCAAGATGGGGTCCTGCAGGCCCAGTTTTTCCATGAAGGCCAGGGTGAAGCGGGCGTAATCCTCCACCGCCCAGGGCTCGGGCGGCATATCGCTTCCCCCAAATCCCGGAAAATCCAACGCCACAAGGCGAAACCCGCCGGCAAATTCCCGGCGGAGCATGGCCCAGGCGTCTATGGACGAACCCCAGCCGTGGAGCAGCAGGATGGTCTGTCCCTCTCCCTCGTCGGTATATTGTATGGATAGGCCGTTTATAGTGCAACGCAGCTTATTCTCCAAGGGATTCCCTCCCCGTGTCTATTATAATATCACAGCATAATTTAACCAATATATTATACCAAAGATTAGGGTAAAAGAGAAGCGCAAACATAAATTTCCTCAGGTTTTTTCCGCCAACCGGGCAAACCCCATTCCGCGACAAAGAAAACAGGAGCAAACACAAGAAAATAGCCGAAAAACAGAGATTATAGGGGGCGGTTGTTCTCGGGCACCTGTGGGAAACGGGATGGGACCAAATCGAGATTTGGGGTTCATATGAACCTGTGATATAATCAAATAAACTTGAAAGGGGATATGAGGAACATGTAAGGAGGCAGACAGGATGCAGCAGACAAATATACCGGGCACCAATCTGCCGGATACTCGTGGCAACCGTTCGGCCTTCTCCATGATCGAGCCGCTGCTGGCGGCCACCGGGGGATTAAGCCTATCCCAGGTGTCGGCGGTAACCGGCTTAGAAGGCTCTACTATCCAGAACTGGGTAAAGCGGGGCTGGGTATCCAAGCCTGTGCACAAGAAGTATAATGAAATCCAACTGGCCCGTATACTTATTATCAGCGCGCTGCGGGATTGTATGCAGATCGAGCAGATAGCCCGGCTCATGTCTTATATCAACGGCGAGGTGGAAGATCGGGCGGACGATATCATCCGGGAAAGCCAGATGTATGACTATCTGTGCGAGGTGGTGCGCCGTATGGCCCCGGAGGAGGGCTTTTCCCTGGAGCGAACCCGTAGGCTGGTGCAGGAGCAGACGGCGGATTACAAGGGCCCGACGGCTGATTCGCGCCTGCGGCTGGAACGGGCGCTGACCGTCATGGCGTTGGCCTGTCAGGCGGGGCGGATTAAGAATCTTGCCGAAGAGTTGCTGCACGAACTGATCTGAACCGCGCCTATAACATTGTGACGCGGGGCGCAGAGAATATACTTTGGAGTTAAATAGAAGGAGGCGAATACCATGCAGTGGTTTACCGATTGGTGGCAGGCGCTGACCGGCCTGCAGCAGGTTTTGGCCTGCTTTGCTATCCCGGCCACCGTCATCCTGCTTTTGCAGACCATTTTGCTGCTTTTCAGCGCCGGCGGACATGAGGCCGACCATGGCGGGCTGGAAGACAGCTCCGGCCTATCGGATACGGCGGAGGCGGCCGATGGACAGGCGGAGGGGGATGTGGACGTTCAGCTCGGTCAGGAAGCCGAGGCGGGACAGGATGCCGGGGTAGGGCACGACGGGGCCCACCATGCGGCGGGTGTACGCATTCTCACCGTCCGTGGACTGGTGGCCTTTTTTGCAGTGGGTGGTTGGCTGGCGCTGGCCATGATCGATCTGGGACTGCCGGCCGGAGGCGCGGTGGCCCTGGGCGCGGCCGGCGGGTTCCTGGCCCTGCTGCTGGTGGCCTTTATCATTAAATGGGCGTTGCGGCTGCAGGAGAACGGAACCCTCTCTCTGCGCAATGCCGTGGCCCATACCGGCAGCTGCTATATCACCGTGCCTGCCCGACGCACGGGCACCGGCAAGGTGACCGTACTGGTGCAGGAGCAGCTGGTGGAGCTGGACGCCGTTACCGACTGGGAGGAGCCTATTAAAGCGGGTGTACAGATCCAGGTGGTGGGCCTGGCCTCGGAAAACACCTTGGTTGTCCGGCCATTGCTTCTAGGAGACAAAGGCCGGTAGACCCTGCGCCGGCAAATGATTCCCAAGGCGAGCGCCCTGGATTTTGTCTGCCCGGTCAGGATTTTATTGCGGGAACCCGGCGGATACCAGCCGGACTCTTGGCCTTTACCGCTATGCGCGGCAAGGGGTTGAAATTAAACGGAGGAGGAATATGTATGCAAGGTTCCATGCCAACAAGCGTCATTGTGCTGCTGGTCGTCATAGCGGTATTGGTTTTCTCCATGCTGCTGGTCGTACTGGCTCGCTATCGCCGCTGTCCGTCCGACAAGGTGATGGTCATTTATGGTAAGGTGGGCACCAACAAGGACGGCACGGCCCGATCGGCCCGCTGTATCCACGGCGGCGCCGCCTTTATCTGGCCGGTGATTCAGGCCTATGAGTACCTGGACCTGACCCCCATTTCCATCAACGTGGATCTGGCCAATGCCCTGTCTCATCAAAACATCCGGGTTGACGTACCCTCGCGGTTTACGGTGGGCATCTCGGTAGAGCCGGGTATCATGCAGAACGCGGCCGAGCGGTTGCTGGGACTTAAACTCAGCGAGATACAGGAGCTGGCCAAGGATATTATTTTCGGTCAGTTGCGCCTGGTCATCGCCACCATGGACATCGAGGAGATTAACACCGACCGGGATAAGTTCCTGGAGGCTGTCTCCCACAACGTGGAGACCGAGCTTAAGAAAATCGGTCTGCGGCTGATCAACGTCAATGTCACCGATATCACCGATGAGTCGGGGTATATCGAGGCGCTGGGCAAAGAGGCGGCCGCAAAAGCTATCAACGACGCCAAGAAGACGGTTGCGGAAAAGAACCGCGACGGCTCGGTGGGCGAGGCGCAAGCGGTAAAAGACCAGCGTATCAGCGTGGCCCAGGCCAATGCAACGGCCATCGCCGGTGAGAACGAATCCAAGGCAGCCATTGCCCAGTCGGACGCTACCCGCCGCGAAAAGGAAGCCGAGGCCCAGCGGCGCGCCGTGACCGCCGAAAAGATCGCCGAGGCCAAGGCTTTGGAGGAGGCCTACGCGGCGCAACAGGTAGCGGAAAAGGCCCGTGCGGAGCGGGAACTGGCCACCCAGCAGGCCGATATTATCGTCAAGGCCCGGGTGGACAAGGAGAAAAAGGAATTGGAGGCCGAGGCGCTGGCCGAGCAGATCCGCCGGAAGGCCAGGGGCGAGGCAGATGCCACCTACGCCACCATGGAGGCCCAGGCCCGCGGTATCCAGGAGATTCTGGCCAAGCAGGCCGAAGGCTTCAAGAAAATTGTGGCCGCCGCCGGTGGAGACGCAAACGCGGCCATCCAACTTATGCTGGTGGATAAAATCGAAGAGCTGGTCAAGATCCAGGTGGAGGCCGTCAAGAACCTGAATATTGACAAGGTTACGGTCTGGGATTCCATGGGAGGTAAGGACGGTTCGTCCACCACCTCTAATTTCCTGGCCAGCTTGATGAAATCTATCCCGCCGCTCAACGAGACCTTCAAGATGGCGGGTATGCAGATCCCCGCGTTTTTGGGCAAGGAGGCAAAGCCGGACGAGTCGGCGCAGCCCACGGCGGAATAATCCGGATGTAATTGCAAGGCAGCCGTTTCTGTAAGGGGAAACGGCTGCCTTTGCGCAGATGTGGAACAATGATCCTTTTGGGCTTGCGCTGTCTAGGTTTTGGGCTGGATCCGGTCGGGGAACGCTGTGACCCCACGGGTAATCATTAGCGCCTTCGCCAGCCCGGGTCGCCGATAAGCGGATTGTGGTTGTGGCCCGGGTGGATGGGAAAACTTAAGACGGAATGGTATGGGATCGGCGGCCACGCCGCTTTTGAAGCTTCCAAGGACGGGCAGACCTCCGGGTCATTTTCGCCGTTTGCAAGTCAAACTTGGTAGAAACAACATAGGCGCCTGTTCTCCGGCGGGGAGAACGGGCTTCAGACGGGATACTGCACCCCAATACGTATTGCGAAAAGAAAGCTTTTGCACATATTTGCAAAGTGCGACAATAATTCATGCGGAAATACTGTGCAATTTGCCAATAGCCGTGTGTATGATATTATGCAGATTGATTATTGTTTTTTGCATTTTTACTTGTTAAAATAATATTGTATTCACAAAATGATACACAGGGGGGACTATTTATGCGCAAAAAATCACAGGCAAGATCATCCAGGCGTATACTGGCGTCGCTGTTGGCTGCCAGTATGCTGGCGTCCATGCTGCCATTGGGCGCTTTGACCGCTTCGGCTGCGGCTGGCGTCAAGGACACGCTGGATGCCGACCGTCCTACTGCGTCCAATCAGTTGGTCCAGTATGTGGATCTGGATTCGGTCAGCGCCAAAAGCGGCAGTCATAATGTCCAGCCGCCGGACAATACCGGCGCCGAAGGGCCGCGCAAGCTGTTCGATGGAGACACCACCACCAAGCTGGGCATCAACAAGCAGGGCAACGAGGATACGGTTGAGGTCAGCTGGAAAATGACCACGCCCGTTGCCCTCACCTACTATACCCTGGCGGGAGGCAATGATTCGGAGGGGCGCGATCCCAAATCGTGGACCCTGTACGGGTCGGTCGATGGTGCGGAGTACACGCCTATCGACACGGTGGAAAACGCCACGCTCAACGAGAAATTTCCGGAGGATTATTGCACCTATTATCCGGAGGATTATGCGGTAGATAGCGGACGGGCCTATACCTATTATAAAATCGCCTTCACCGCCTATCGGGGAAACGAGGGCTTTTTCCAGATTTCCGAGCTGGCCCTGAGCGGTTATGTGCTCTCCAACGATCCCATCCGCTATGAGGTGGAGGATTTGAAGGATACCGGCAAGATCAGTAAGAGCACGGATGAGATTGAGATTGGCAAGACTGCTACCGACGGCGTATCCGGTAGCCCCAGCGGCGGCGCTTACGTGAATATTGGGCTGAAAGCCGCCGGCAATTATGCGATTTTTGAGCTGGATGGCATTCCGGCTACCGGGCTGTATCGGGTATCGGCGGCCTTTAAGGCCCATGAAAACAGCGCAACGGTGGCTCTGGCCAAGGACTATGCGCAGGAAGACAGTCGCGTGGTCGGTCCTTCCATCAATCCGGCTGTCAATGAGACCATCCAGCGCAACGCCTTTAACCGGCAGATTCCCAAGCTCACGGTTGAGGTGGAGCTGCAGGCCGGCACCGACACGGTTGAGGTGGTCGGCTTGGCCAACTGCGATAAGAACATCCGGCTGGACTATATTGAGCTCCAACCCATTTCCGCTCCCAGCGTGCATATTAGCGCGGACGAGGCTGTTAAGAACGTTGCCAGCTTTGAGCCCATCGGCGATATTCAGTATGATTTCGGGGCTACCGACGAGGGCGAATGGTATGTGGAGCTGCCCGAGCAGAACGACGGCCCTAAATTGATGATTGCCGATACGGCCTCTACGTCCGGCGAGTTTTCAGCCGATGTTCAGGTTACCGGATCCGGGCCTGTGGGCTTTGTCATCAAGGGCGCCAACTTGAACTACGGCGCCGACGCCTTCGACGGCTATGAGGTTGGCTTTACCAAGGAGAACGAACAGCCCGTGATCCGTCTGGGTCGGCATCGCAACAACTTTACCAAGCTGCAGGATTTCTCCTATACGCCATCCGGCACCGGCTGGGAAAACCTGAAGGTTGTGTATACGGCCAACTTCTATGAGTTTTTTGTCAACGGCTCTTCCGTCGGCACCTATACCGACCAAGCGCCCGAGGCGGTAACCTCCGGTCAGGTGGGCCTCCGCGCCTGGGCTGGCTCCGGCAGGTATAAGAATATCCAGGTGAAGGTGGAAGACGGCGATCCCCAGACCATCGCTATTACCTCCGGCTTGAAGGGCGTTACGAGCGGCAGTATCGTCAAGCCCGCCGCCGGCGCCAAGGACGAAACCTCGCCCTGGGGGACCATCTATCCCGTTTGGTTTAATGACGGCAAGGCGGGCGACAAGGTTTCGATCACCGCCGATGTGGAAGAGGCCGGCGACTATCTGGTCTACTTCAAGTACAAGGCTTATCAGGCCTCCGGCAAGGTGCAGGTTGCAGTCAACGGCGCCAATGTGGGAGAGCCTGTGGATTGTTACGCGCCTAATTCCGGCGATACCAATGCCCGCAAGCACAAGATGTACTATGAAGCGCCGGTGGGTGTGGCCAACATCGGCCAGGCAGGAAAGGTGGACATTACCTTTACGCTGCAGCAGGATTTGGGAACTCTGATCTTACAGGATATTACCCTGGTGCCCCTGCATACCATACCTATGGCCAGCGACGGCACCCTGGTGCATTATGATTTTGTAACCGGCGCCAAGGACGTTTCGGGCAACGGCTATAACGGTATGCTGACGGGTTCCGCCGGCACTTCCGCCGGTCTGCTCCAGCTTAGCGGCGGTTACCTGCAGATGCCGGTTGAAACCGTATCTCAGGCCAAGACCATCAGCATGATGGTCCGCGCCAGTGAGATCCGGCAATGGACCACTCTCTTTGAAGCCGGTCCGAACGGCGACAATGCGGTTCAAATCTCGGCTCAAAGCGATGAGGGCGGACGGCTCGGTTTGGCCCTCACTATCGTCGGCAAGGGGGATACGGATGAACAGAAAACCGTCCGTCTCATGGCCGACAAACCCTTGAACATTCATGAATGGACCGAAATTACCTTTACCAAGGAAGGCGACAGCGCCGCCCTCTATCTCAACGGCGAAAAGGTGCATACGACCCTGATTGTGGGCGGACAGGAGGGCGAGTCCTACGAGGGCCGTGGCCTGCACGAGATCACCTCCGGCGCGGCCAGTGTAGGCGGTCCTGCCATTTGGATGAACGATCCCACCCTCAAGGGCGTTATGGCCGATTTCCGGATGTACGATCGGGTCCTGTCGGATGCAGAGGTTATGGAGCTGTATCAGGAGAACAAGGCGGCGCTTCCTGCAGAGGAGCCTGTGACCGCCCAAGTTCCTGATTCCGTGCTGCACTACACCTTCGACGGCCTGACCGCCGACGGCAAGGTGGAGGACGTGGCCGGCGATTACGACGGCACCATTGTCAATTACGATAACAACCCCACTACCACCGATAAGATTAAAATCGAGGACGGCATGGTGGAATTTCTCAGCGAGGGCGGCCGTTCTGACCGCGTCAGTATTCCTATCGCCGCGCTCAAGCATGAGAATATTACCGTTTCCATGATGGTCAACGCAAATAAGTATGTGGGCGATTATGCCACCTACTTCCAGGCCGGTTCCCGTCATCAGATGAACGGCGAATTTGGGGAAGGCGCCTATCTCATGCGCTGGCAGCCGTTCTTTAGCGGCCGCGGAAACAATTTGCAGTTCTATGTGGACAATGTGGTCGCGGATAAGGCGTACAATGCGGCCAGCCCGTATAAGATGCCCCTGCAGAACTGGGTGCAGCTCACCTTTACCCTTTCGGCCGACGGCGAAATCGTCATGTACTTTAACGGCGAGGCCATCCCCTATACCGCCAGCGGCGACGGCTGGGACCAGGTGGCCAAATCCGTATTGTCCTTTGCCAATCTCCCCGACGACGGCATGGCCGCTATCGGCGCGGCAACTAAGGAGTGGGGCGATGTAGATCCCGGTATGAACGGAAAAATGTCCGATTTCCGGGTGTTTGATAAGGTTCTCTCCGCCGAGGAGGTGGCGGCCCTTACCGCCGAAAATCTCCAGGAGGCGGATCCCCGCAACTATGTTGCGGCTGAGACCCTCGATCCCGTGGCCTTGGACGCGGCCGGCGGCGTCTATAATGATTTTAAGGTCGGCCAGGCCTACTGCGATCAAACCTATACCTTTGCCGGCAAGACCGCTTCCTTCGGCTGCGAGCCTCCGGAGAACAGCTATATGACCATTAACCTGAAGGTGCCCAATCAGGCCGTAACCTTCAGCGGTATTGTGGGTATGTGCACCGAGGGCCTGCAAAATGGTTATTACAATAACGATAACAGGGTTGAGTTTTACATCGACGGCATCAAGGCCGGCGAGGCAGGACCTTTCCTGAAGGACGGCGCCGAGGGCAACGAGAGCGGCGATAAGGGCTATGCGGCCTTTGCCATTGATATTCCCGCAGGCGCGCAGCAGTTGGTCCTGAAGCTCAACAACAGCAATCGTCATACCGACCATATCACCTTCTTTGACACCGGTTTCTATCTGGATCTGGACGCGGCTTATGTGCCTGCGCGTATTACAGATGTTGTGAAGCTGATTGCCGGTATCAGCGATACCATTACTTACAAGAGCCTGGAGGAACTGACGCAGGTCCGTGCGGCCTATGACGCGCTGTCCGAGGAGGAACAGGCGCAGGTGCACAATATTCAGCGTCTGATTGACGCTGAGGCGACCCTCCAGCAGATTCAGGATGATTTCACCTTTACCATCAATGATAACTGGCCCCAGATGGTGGTGGATAATCCAGATGGCGAGGGAAAGATCAAGGTTGACGTTACCTTTGACAACGCGCCCTGGCTGGCAGCGCTCAAGGACGATCCGGAGGGGTATCAGGCCACTCGGGACGCCATGGTCAAGGCCGTCCGTGAAAAGCTGATCTACGACGCCTACGGCATGGGCGTAAAGCCCGGCGCCACGGTGGATATGCAGTATATGAACGACGGCGCCAACAGGGCGCTGGCGGTGCAGCTGGAGGACACAAGCGAGGGAGCGTACAACGACAGTATCGGCAGCCCCTGGAACCACGGCCGGAATGAAGACGGTACACCCACGGCTGGACTGCGTCGCTGGAACGCGGTATACAGCCCCTTTGTGGGCATGGCCTTTACCCGTGTGGGCGCTATGGCCATGGGCGGCGGCGATGCCGGCACGCCCATCGGCGAGGCCTTTGAGTACGGCGGCAAGATTGTGCAGATGACCTTTGGCGGCGGCATGCGCCGGGTGGACGCCAAGGAGTACACCATCAATGATTCGTCGCCCACAGGCATCGACGGTTGGGGCTACGGTCCCGGCGTGGGCCTGGAAGGCGGCGCCAAGATGGCCTTCCAGTATACCTATGCCAAGTACGATTGGGATAGCGAATATGGCATGACACTGGGTATGCCCTCTTACCAGGATGTGCAAAAACAGGTGGACGGCATCTATTATCAGGACTTTGAAGGTCCCCAGGGCCGCGCCATTATGGCCGGCAGTAAGGACATTTTGGATGCCATACCTGCTGACGACGGCACGCCGGAAGGCTGCTATTACATTAACGGCGCCGCGTATGACGCCTTTATGAGCCTTGGAAACGACGCGGCTGCACGGTTTGCCATAACCGGCGCGCCCACCGGCAATACCATCATAAGCGGCGATTCTGCCTCGCAAACCTTTGAAAAGGGTGTTCTCACTGCCAAGAGCGGAGAATACAGCTTTGAGGACATGGATGAAACCGTATTGGCGGCCATCAATGCCATAGCGGCCATACCGCAGCCAGTAGAGCTGAGCAGCGCCTGCAAGGAGGCTATCGATGCGGCTCGGGCGGCCTACAATGAGGTAGCCGAAGAGAATCGGGTTCAGGTGATCAACGCCGACGAGCTGACGGCGGCCGAGGCCGAGTATGCGCGTCTGGAAAAGCTTGCAGCCGCAGAAGCGGTAGAGGAACAGATTGAAGAGGCGGCGAACCTGGAGAACAGCGCGGATCTGGAAG
>DXVY01000035.1:8546-11551 GCA_019417145.1 Clostridiales bacterium | reverse complement strand
CTCCAAGCGGGTGATGGGGGAACCGGGCGACGATGGGAAATCCCTGCGCCGCAAGGGAAGGATGAACGGCCTGCTGCTGGACGAGCCCGAGGTGCTCAGGGCCATGGAGCGGGACGGGGAGGGGCTGTATATTCCCGTACAGTACGGGAAAAAAGACGGCCAACCCCTGCGCAGCGCGCCCCTGGCCGGCGAGGGGGATTTTGCCCTTTTGCGCCTGCATATCCGCAGCCTTCTTCGGAAAATGGGCGATACCCTGCATGAGGGGGATATCGGGGCCGATCCGTTGGACGGCCGAGATTCCGGCGCCTGTAAGTACTGCGATTTCCGCAGCGTGTGCGGCAGGGAGCCGGCGCGGGCGAACCGCAGGGTGGAGCGGTTGAGCGACCGGGAGGCGCTGAACCGGATGAGAGAGGAGGAGACCGATGGCGTTTGAGCCTACCCCCGACCAGCGACAGGCCATAGAGCGAAAGGGGACCGTTTTGGTCTCGGCCGCCGCCGGATCGGGTAAGACCGCCGTGCTGGTGGAACGGGTGGTGCGGCTGCTGCTGGATCCGGTGGCGCCTATAGACGCGGACCGGCTGTTGGTCGTGACCTTTACCAACGCGGCGGCGGCGGAAATGCGCACCCGCATCGAAAAACGGCTGGCCGAGGAGCAGGAGAAGGATCCGGATAATCCCCGGCTGATTCGCCAGCAACTTCTGATCGCCCGGGCGTCCATCTGCACCATCGACGCTTTTTGCATCGAGCTTGTGCGGGACCATTTTCAGCTTTTGGGCATCCGGCCGGACTTTAAGATTGCCGATCCCGCTACCCTTTCGCCTCTGCGCGAAAAGGCGTTGACCGCTGTCCTGGAAAGGCATTACGCCGCCGGGGAACCCGACTTTCACCTGTTGCTGGAGACCCTGGGCGCCGATTACGGCGATGCCCCCGTGTGCGACGCTGTTCTAAAGATCCACGCGTCCAGTCGGTGCATGCCCTTCCCGGAAGAATGGCTGGCGCAGGCGACCGCCTGTTATGACACGACCGAGCTGCAAGCCACGCCATGGGCCGCGCTGCTGTTCCAGCGGGCGGAGCGGGACCTGCAAAGAGCGGCCGGCCAGCTCACCCGGGCGCTGGAACGCATAGGGGATGCGGATAAAATCCGGGAGGCCTATGCGCCTTCGTTGCAGGCCGGTCTGTTGCAGATACAAGACCTTGCGGCCGCGGCGGCGGCGTCCGATTGGGACGGCTTATACGAGGGCTGCCGCAGCTTTGCCTTTCCGGCGCTGAGACCCCTTAAAAACTGCGCGGACGATGGGCTAAAGGAAGAGGTAAAAGCCGTCAGGGACCAGGTGCAAAAGCAGATTGCCAAACTGGCCGCCCGCTTCTTTGCGCCGGCGGCGCAGCAGGAGGCGCTGTTGAAGAAGGCCGCGCCCTGTGTACGCATGCTGGCCGTGCTGACAAGGGAATACGGGCAGGAACTGCGCCGTCTGTTGGACCAGCGGGGCGCCCTGGGCTTTGACGATATCGAGCATCTGGCTTTGAACCTGCTGATGGAAAAGGAGCAGGGCGTCCTGCGGCCTACCGCCGCGGCAAAAGAGATCTGCCGGCGATATGATCAGGTGCTGGTGGACGAATACCAGGATACCAACAATTTGCAGGATACCCTTTTTTACGCGCTCTCCGACGGCGGCCGGCGTCTCTTTATGGTGGGGGATGTAAAGCAGAGCATCTACCGCTTTCGACATGCCAACCCGGAAAATTTTATGAACCGGAAAAATGCCTATCGCCTGGCGGACCCCGACCATCCGGACGAGGGAGAGGCCGACGACGCGCCGGTCAAGATCCTTCTGGGCCAGAATTTCCGCAGCCGTACGGGCGTGTGCGATTTTGTGAATTTCCTGTTTGGATTGCTCATGTCCAAGGAAGCGGGCGAAATGGATTACGACGAGGGGGAATACCTGCGCCCCGCCGCCCGGTTTCCGGACAGGGAAGAGACGGACGCCGAGCTGCACCTGCTGCAAAGCCCACAGGAGGGGGAAAAGCGGGAGGAGGCCGAGGCCCGTTATATCGCAAGATATATCCGCTCCTATATGGACGGCTCTCCCCGTATCCGTGATCCCAGGCAGCCGGAAGCCATGCGGCCGGCCCGCTTGGGCGATTTTGCCATCCTGTTGCGTTCCCCCTCCGCCCGGGCGGCCGTCTATGTCAATGAGCTGCGCCGGCAGGGGATTCCGGTGTGGGCCGATCTGGGCGGCTTTTTGCAGACCACCGAGCTGATGACCTTTATGTCCCTGTTGCAGGTCATCGACAATCCCCGCCGAGAGGTGCCGCTTTTGGCGACCCTGCTGTCGCCCATCTTCGGCTTTACGCCCGACGATGTGGCCGAAATCCGCATCGGCCGGGAAAAAATGGGGCTGTATCCCGCCCTGCTGGACCGGGCCAGGGACGACGCCAAATGTAAAAGCTTTGTGGAGCGGCTGCGGGAATACCGCCGCCTGGCCGTCACCCTGCCGGTGGACCGGCTGTTGCAGCGGCTGTATGAAAGCACGGGCTATCTCTCCATCGTATTGGCCATGCCGGACGGGGCTCGCCGCCGGGCCAATCTCCAGCTTTTGCTGGATTATGCCCGCGCCTTTACGGCGGACGGGGGCGGACTGGCCGCCTTCCTGCGCTTTATAGAAAAGCTGGGCGAGAGCGAAAACCTGAAATCTGCGCCGGCCGCCGGCGGGGAGGATGCGGTGCGGATCATGAGCATTCACGCCGCCAAGGGCCTGCAATTCCCGGTCTGTATTCTGGCGGCCGGCTCCTCCCGGTTCAATAAATCGGACAGCACCGACAGCCTATTGGTCCATGAAAAAGGGGGAATCGGCTTTAAAATCTGCGATAACCAGCGGCATGTCCGGTATACCACCCTCGCCAGGGAGGCCATATCGGTGCTGACCGACGAGGCCTCGCTGGCCGAGGAGCTGCGGCTTTTGTATGTGGCGTTGACCCGGGCGGAGGAGAAGCTGGTGCTGCTGGTC
>DXVY01000035.1:0-8536 GCA_019417145.1 Clostridiales bacterium | reverse complement strand
GCTGGTCAGCGAGGACAATCTGGAAAGGAGCCTGCGCCGCCTGGCGGCGCAGATCGGCGGAAACCAGGCCGGGCCCGTGGAACCGGCAACCGTGCTGGCGGCCAGAGGATATGCCGACTGGCTGCTGACGGCGGCCCTGCTGCACCCCGACGGGGCCGGGCTGCGCGCCATGTGCGGCGCGTCATTTCCACCGGTTCCGGCGGAGGGCAGGCTGGATATCCGGCTGGAGGACGGGGAAGATAGGCCGGCCTCGGCGACGGAAACGGCCGCCCGGGAACCCTCCGCCGCCCCGGATCAGGAGGAGGCCTGTGGAACGGAGGAGGAGCAGTGGGCCTTGGAGGAAAGGCTGGCGTCCAGGTTTTCCTACCGTTATCCTTACGAGCGCCTCAATGGGCTGGCGGCCAAGACCGGCGTGGCCCGTCTGGTGGAACGGCGGACGCAAAAGGCCTTTGCCTGCACCCGCCGCCCGGCCTTTTTGGGAAGATCCGGCCTGACGCCGGCCGAAAGGGGCACGGCGGTGCACGCCTTTATGCAGTTTGCCGACTATGAAGCCGCGGCGGCCGATCCGGGGGCCGAGCTGCGGCGGCTGACCGACCGGGGGTTTTTGACGGCCGAACAGGCGGCGGCCGTAGATACGGAGGTTTTGTCCGCCTTTTTCAGCGGTCCCCTCTATAGGCGGATGGCCGCCGCCAAACAAATCGACCGGGAGGTGCGCTTCCTCACCGAGCTGCCCGCCAGGCAGATCGACCCCACCCTGCCGGCCGCATGGACGGAGGAATACGTGGTGGTGCAGGGCGTGGCCGACTGCGTGTTTTTAGAGGAAGACGGGCTGGTGGTCCTGGATTTCAAGACCGACAGGGTCAAGCGGCCGGAAGAGTTGGCCGCGCTGTATGCCGAGCAGCTGCAAATGTACGCCGCGGCGCTGGCCGAATCCTATCAGAAGCCGGTCAAGGAGTGCCTGCTTTATTCCTTCCGACTGTCGGCCTCCGTTTCCGTATCCCCCTACGGGTCCGACGCATAGGCCCAAATTTCCAATTATTTGGAAATTGCGCTTGTCAAACCGGGGGACGGACCGTATAATAGAGGCGTAGAAAAACGCCAAATAAACAGCGAGGTGTTCGTGGATGTTATTGAAAAAGAACGATGTGATTTTGTTCCAGGGCGACAGTGTGACCGACTGCGGCAGGGCCAGGGACAACTTTTATGATCTGGGGGTAGGCTACCCGCTGATCATATCTTCCCTGCTCTTTCATAAGTACAGGGATTTGAACCTGACCTTTATAAATCGCGCCGTGGGCGGAGACCGCACCACCGAGATGCTGGCCCGTTTTCAGGCTGATTGCCTGGATCTGGATCCCAAGCCCACGGTGGTATCCATTCTCATCGGCATCAATGACGTGTGGCGGCGGTATGATGCAAATAATCCTACCACGGCCGAAACCTTTGAAAGGCAATATCGCGCCATGTTGTCCGACATAAAGGAAAAGCTGGACGCGCGCATCATTATGCTGGAACCCTTCGTTTTGCCCAACCCGGAGGATCGGAAGGCGTGGCGGGAGGACCTGGATCCCAAATTGCAGATTGTGCGCAAGCTTGCTTTGGAGTTTGGAGCGACCCTGGTTCCCCTGGACGGCGCCTTTGCCGCGGCCTATGTCCAGCGCCCTGGAAGTTATTATTCGGCCGACGGCGTGCACCCCTCCTATGCGGGTCACGGCCTGATTGCCGACGAGTGGTGCCGGGCCGTAGGCGTTGACCTTTGAGCGTGTCGCATACGCGCCGTACAAGCTATATTTTCTGAAGAGGTGATGGATATGCCATGGTGTCCCCAATGCAGAACCGAGTATCGGGAGGGGTTTACCCAGTGCGCCGACTGCGGGGCGGCGCTGGTGGACGCGTTGCCGGCGGAGGATGCCGCGGGCGCGGCGGTTCTGCGCCAGGTGCCGGCGGATATGGACCCCTTTGCCGACGGCGTCTTCACGCCCGAGGAACAGCCGGTTTTTCTGGTCGGGCTGGAGGATGAGGAGGAGACCATCCGTTTAAGCGAGCTGCTGGCCTCCTGCCGCATTCCCGTCTTCCCCCTGCACAGGACCGAAAGCGAGGAAGAGGGGGCCGAGACGCCGGCGGATGAAGAGACCGCCTTGGCGGAAGAACTCGAGGTAGAGGAATGGGAGGAATTGGACGAATCGGACGATTGGTATGATCAGATGATGGCCGCCCCCATGCCTACGTATGAGATCTATGTGCCCACCTTCCTGTACGAGCGGGCGTTGGAGCTGCTGGAGGAGGACGAGGCGGCCCACGCCGCAGGGGAGCAGGCGGATGGAGATCCGGCGGAGGACCGGGAGGAAGAATAAAGGCCAGGCTGTCGGATACGGCTGTATCCGACAGCCTTTTTCTATGTTGCCGATATATCCCGCCTCCTTGTCCGCGGAAGCCTTTGCAGGGAATAAAATGCACGTGAAAAAACGTGCGGTTGTCAAATTTTCCTGAAAAAATGACGTTGACAGTTTTAATTTTTATGATATGATGGAGAGGGAAATGGGGGTTGTCCCCATACAGGAACTTTTATAGCAAAAGGAGAGATGCTTCATGAAAAAATCCATGCGGCGGAAAGTTGCCGCGCTGCTGTCCCTGGCGATGGTGGTGTCGGCGTTTCCGGCTGGCATGGCCAATGTTCTGGCCGAAGACGGTTTGGCCGAACCGGCCGTGCTCTTTTCTTCGTCCTTTGAAAAGGATGAGGAGCATACCCTGCAGGAGACTACCCTGAGCGAGAAGGGCGCTTCCAAAGTAAATGGGGTTTTCACCTTTGGCACCCTGAAGGGCGATGTGACCAATATGATCGACCTGGACTCCATTCAGGGCAGCGCGGATTTCAACAGCGGGGAGAGCAAGCCCAAGCTGTTTGACTATTCCACCGGCAGTAAGTTCCTGAATCAGCACTCTACCATCAGCGAGTCCAATCCTGTATGGGTATCCTTTGCGCTGCAGGAAGAGGCCGTGGTGCGCACCTATCTGATCTCGGCGGCCAACGACGAGCCCTCCCGCGACCCCAAGAACTGGAAACTCTCCGGCTCGACCGACGGGAGCGATTGGCATGTGCTGGACCAGCAGAGCGACCAGACCTTTACCGAGCGCTACCAGACCAAGATTTATGAATTCGATAACGAGACGGCCTATAAGTATTATAAGCTGGAGATCACCGCCAATATGGGGCAGGGGATGACCCAGCTCTCCTCTTTGGAACTGGGTACCAATGAAGACGGCGCTTTGGCTGACGGCCCCATGCAGACCGTCTACAGCAACGGCCCGCTGACCGCCTGGGTGGGCACCACCGGCACCGGCTGGACCGGCTCCCAGGCGCTGCAGATCTGCGGTACCCACACCGGCAGCGAGCACGGCTACAGCTATAATGTGCTGTATGACAATCTGAGCATCCCGGTATCCAGCAATACCGAGCTGAGCTATGTGTTTTTCCCTGCCATGACGGGCGAGTATGACTACGATTATACCTCCATGCATATGGCCTTGGATCTGCAATTCACCGACGACACCTATCTCAGCGATTACGCCCCCACCGATCAGTACGGCAACGCGCTTACACCCGAGGCGCAGGCCGACAGCAAGTTCTGGTATACCATGCAGTGGAACTATATCAGTTCCAGCATCGGCAGCGTTGCACAGGGCAAGACCATTGAAAAGATCCTGATCGGCTATGACAACACCGATCCCGCCGTGGCGGACAAAACCTTCCTGGCCTATCTGGATGACATTGTCATCGAGAACGCCGCGGAGGCCAACTATGAGAATCTCACCGATTATGTGGATATCCGTCGGGGTTCCAACAGCGGCGGCGCTTCCAACTTTTCCCGCGGCCTGATCCAGCCTGTGGTCACCACGCCTCACGGCTTTAACCAGTATGAGCCCTGTACCGGCAACGGCGACGGCAATATGCAGTACCGGTATCAGCAGGGCGGCACCAACACCACCCTCAAGCATATCAGCGTCAACCATTTCTCCTCGAACTGGATCGGCGAATACGGCACCTGGCAGTTCATGGCCAACACCAGCATTGACGCCTCCGCCGTGGAATCGGGAAATGATATCAACGCTTCTGCGCGGGCGGCCGATTTCTCCCACGACAACGAGATCGCCCACGCTCATCTGTACAGCGTCACCTTTGACGAGGGCTCCAAGGCCTCGGGGGTGACCATGGAGATCACGCCCACCGAGCACGCGGCCTATGTCCGCTTTATTTTCCCTGAGGGCTCTGCAAACCGCAACGTGATCCTGGACTGCGAACGGGCGGCCGGTAGCCTCACCCTCAACGACGACGGCACCTTCTCCGCCTACTCGGATCACACCAACAACGGCTCCAAGCGCATGTATGTGTACGGCGCATTTATGAACGAGGCGGACAGCCGGCTGGTGGTAAATACCAAGCAGGGCATCCTTTCCTTCCCGGAGGCCGCCAGCGGCGACACCGTGGTCACCATGAAGTTCGCCACTTCCTTCATCAGCGCCGATCAGGCCAAGAAGAACCTGGAGCTGGAAATTTCGGACAGCGACACCTTTGATACCGTGTGCGCCGCCGCCCAGAAGACCTGGGAGGATAAGCTGGGCATCATCGAGATCGAGGGCGCCACCGAGGAGCAGATGATTTCCTTCTACTCCAACATGTACCGCATGTTTGCCTATCCCATGAACTACAGCGAGAACACCGGCACCAACGAGGCCCCCGTGTGGCGTTATGCCAGCCCCTACAGCGGCAGCAACACCGCCCCCGACGTCAAGAACGGCAAGCTGTATGCCATTAACGGTTTCTGGGATACCTACCGCACCACCTGGGCCGCCTACGCCCTGCTGACCCCCGAGAAGGACGCCGAAATGCTGAACGGCCTGGTGCAGCATTATAACGACGTGGGCTGGGTGCCCCGCTGGATCGCGCCCGGCGGCACCAACAGCATGGTGGGCACCAACTCGGACGTCATCTTCGGCGACGCCGCCCAGCGCGGTATCGAATTCGATTGGGAAGGCGCCCTGCTCTCCTCCATCCGCAATGCGGCGGTGGTCTCCACCAGCGACGTGTTCGGACGCAAGCAGATGCAGACCTCGGTCTTCCGCGGCTATACCAGCACCTCTCAGGGCGAGGGCTTCTCCTGGTCCATGGAGAGCTATATTAATGACTACGGCATTTCCCAGCTGGCCAAGGCCATCACCGAAAAGGGAGACGCGGATTATTCCGACGAGGTAGAATACTATCTGAACCGGGCCCAGAACTATGTGAACCTGTACAATGCCGACTTGGGTTGGTTCATGGGCAAGGATGATAACGGCAATTTCCGCGAGACCAACGCCGCCAACTACAATCCCCAGAATTGGTGGGGCGACTATACCGAGACCAACGGCTTTAATATGGCCTTTACGGTTCCCCAGGACGGACAGGGCCTGGCCAACCTCTACGGCGGCCGCGAGGGCCTGGCTGCCAAGCTGGACAGCCTGTTCAACACCCAGTGCCAGGATTATCGGATCGAGAGCAGCATGATCCATGAGGAGATGGAGGCCCGGGAGGTCAAGATGGGCCTGTACGGCCACAGCAACCAGCCGTCTCATCACATTCCCTATATGTATAACTACGCCGGCCAGCCCTGGAAGACCCAGGAGAAGGTCCGTGAGGTCCTGGATCGCCTGTACATCGGCTCGGAGATCGGTCAGGGCTACAGCGGCGACGAGGACAACGGTGAGATGTCGGCCTGGTATGTGCTCAGCGCCCTGGGTATCTATCCCGTGAGCATGGGCAATCCGGAGTTTGCCATTGGCTCTCCGCTCTTTACCAAGGCCACCATCCATCTGGAGAACGGCAAGGATATGGTTATCACTGCCAACAACAATTCCCGCGAGAATATTTATGTGCAGAGCGTCAAGCTCAACGGCGAGGCGTACGACAAGAACTATATCCTCCATTCCGACCTGGTCGCCGGCGGCACGCTGGAGTTTGAAATGGGCAGCGAGCCCTCGAACTGGGGCTCCAGTGAGGCCTCCCTGCCGGTGTCCATCACCAAGGACGACCAGGTGCCCGATCCCGAGGCGGACGTAGTCGCCTCCAACTGCCTGGTGGCCACCCGGCCCAACTACAGCACGGTGGAGGACCAGCTTTCCAGCCGCGATATTTCTACTTCTACCCTGCGCCTGCTGTTTGACAACACCAGCGACACCACCGCTGTCATCGAAGACAACGAGGCTTCCCTATACTTTATTTCTCCCACCCTCTATGAGGTTTCCATGTTGACCATGACCTCTGGAGCGGATAAGGACTTGGTGCCCACCTCTGTGGCGCTTTACGGATCCAACGACGGGGACACCTGGGAGCTGCTCAGCGAGAATACCGATCTGTCCTACCAGTGGGATAAGTATACCCGTCCCTTCACTGTGGATGCGGACAAGAGGGCTTCCTATAAGGCCTACCGTCTGGATCTGGCCACCGAGGGCTCCAGTATGGAGATAGCCGAGCTGGAGCTGCTGGGACAGTCGCCCTTTGTGGCCGACCGCGAGAAGCTGGATGAGGTGCTCAGGGAAGCGTCCTATCTGGATGCGTCCCGGTATACGCCGGAATCCTGGGCTACGCTCCAGTCTGCGATTGAGGCCGCCAATAACCTGCCCATCAACGCCAGTCAGGAGGACGTGGACGATGCCGCCCAGGATATCCGCGACGCTATCGTTGCTCTGGATTTCGCCCTGATCATGGGTGACCTGGACAAGGACGGCGAGGTGACCATCGCCGACGTGATGGAGGCCTGCAAGGTCATGGCCAGAGAGTCGGCCGGAACCGATCCCACCGACGATGAGATTGCCCGGGGCGATCTGGATGACGACGGGGAGATTACCATTGCGGATGTGATGGAAATCTGTAAGATATTGGCCCGCGGCAACTAAAGCTTTGCAATGCGCATAGGCAAGCCGGCTGTCCGAACGGACAGCCGGTTTGTTGTATCCTGCAAAAAACCCCGGCAGGAGACTGAAAAAGGGAAATAGGGGGCAGCGCCCTTCTGTGGATAAACAGGCGCGGCCGGCCCTTTTCGTGTAAGAGCAGTCGGAGACTTTGGCCGTCAGAGTAAAAAACGAAAAAGCCGAGAAGCTTGGGGCTTCTGCGAAAAAAGGAAGACTGCCATATTACCTCTGAAAATCAGAAGCGGTAAGGCGGATTGGGCCTTGAAAAAGGAAAGGGGCGGGCGCGAAAATACCGGGCCTTGACAAATGGGGGAAAAGGGCGTATACTTTAACAAGCAAACACTTAAAAGCTTTAAAGCGGAAAAGAGGAAAAATAATGACAGCGAGAAGAGGCAACCTCATGACCGTCCGGCCCGATATCAAGGTGATGGACGCCACCATCCGGGACGGCGGGCTTTGCAATAATTTTGAGTTCACGGACGATTTTGTAAAGGCGCTGTACTGGACCAATATCCAGTGCGGGGTGGACTATATGGAGCTGGGGTATAGGGCCTCCAAACGGATGTTTGATCCGGCGGCCCACGGCAAGTGGAAATTCTGCGACGAGGCCGACCTGCGGGCCATCGTGGGGAACAACGATAGCCCCATGAAGCTGGCGGTTATGGCCGACGTAGGGCGGTGCGATTATAAGACCGATTTTCTGCCCCGGTCGGAAAGCGTGGTGGACATGGTGCGGGTGGCCTGCTATATCCATCAGATCCCGGCGGCCGTGGAGATGATCGAGTATTTTCACGGACTTGGATACGAGACCAGCTGTAATATCATGGCCATCAGCCAAGCCACCGAGGCCCAGATCGACGCGGCGTTGGAAATGCTGGGGGAGAGCAGCGTGGACGTGATCTATCTTGTGGATTCCTATGGATACTTCTACCCCGAGTCGGCGGCCGAGTTGGCCGGCAAGTATGTGGAATACGGGGAAAAGTTTCACAAGCAGATCGGCTTTCACGCCCACAACAACCAGAATCTGGCCTTTGCCAATACCATCGAAACCCTGTCCTACGGCGTAAGTTATCTGGACGCTACGGCCTGCGGCATGGGACGTGGGGCGGGCAACTGCGCCATGGAGTTGCTGTTGGGCTTTCTCAGGAATCCTAAGTACAACCTGTATCATCTGCTGGTGTTTATTGAAAAGCATATGCTGGCCCTGCGGGCGCAGGGGGTGCAGTGGGGATTTGATATCCAGTATATGATCACGGGACAGCTGAATCTGCATCCCAAGGACGCCATTCGGTTCACTGCCGACGGCCGGACCGATTACGGGGAATTTTATAAGAACGTGTCGGACGGGGTATGAGCCGGACGACAGGGTATAATGAGGGAACAGCCCGCGCAGCTTCATGCTGTGCGGGCTGTTTTGCGGATAGGCGGGGGGATAAACGCCGCACAGGCGCGTCCGGCTGGCCGGCGTCGAATTTCCTGTGTGGCCGGGATTCCGGCCTATAGCCCTTGGGACAGACCGATGCGGTTGATCCCGGACCAGCCTTTAAGCGGCGGTTTTTAATATATAAGCAAGAACCATATATGTATATGC
>DXVY01000034.1 GCA_019417145.1 Clostridiales bacterium | reverse complement strand
GGATGGTCTCCTTATAGGCAACCTGAGGCTTACCTACGTTGGCCTCCACCTTGAACTCACGGAGCAGACGGTCGACGATGATCTCCAGATGGAGCTCGCCCATACCGGCGATGATGGTCTGGCCGGTCTCCTCGTCGGTGTAGCACTTGAAGGTGGGGTCTTCCTCGGCCAGCTTGGCCAGGGCGATGCCCATCTTCTCCTGGCCGGCCTTGGTCTTGGGCTCAATGGCGACCCGGATAACCGGTTCGGGGAATTCCATGGATTCCAGCACCACCGGATGGGCCTCGTCGCAGAGGGTGTCGCCGGTGGTGGTATTCTTGAGGCCCACGGCGGCGGCGATATCGCCGGCGTAGCAGGTCTCGATATCCTGCCGATGGTTGGCGTGCATCTGCAGAATACGGCCCATGCGCTCGTCCTGATCCTTCACCGAATTGTACACGGTAGTGCCCGCGTCCACCTTGCCGGAATAGACCCGGAAGAAGCAGATTTTACCCACATAGGGGTCGGTGGCGATCTTGAAAGCCAGGGCGGAGAAGGGCTCGCTGTCGGATGCGTGGCGGTCCTCCTCCTCGCCGGTCTCGGGATTGACGCCCTTGATGGCGGGAATGTCGGTGGGGGCGGGCATATAGTCGATCACCGCGTCCAGCAGCTTCTGCACGCCCTTGTTGCGGTAGGCCGTACCGCAGCAGACCGGCACCATGGTGTTGGCGATGGTGGACTTGCGGATGGTGGTCTTGATCTCTTCCTCGGTCAGCTCGCCGCCTTCCAGGTACTTCTCCAGCAGCGCGTCATCCTGCTCGGCCACATGCTCCAGCAGCTCATGGCGATACTTGTCCGCCAGCTCCTTCATGTCGTCGGGGATGTCCACCACGTCGATGGTCATGCCCTTGGGATCATTGTAGATATAGGCCTTCATTTCCACAAGGTCGATCAGGCCCTTGAAATCGTCCTCCGCGCCGATGGGCAGCTGGATGGGAACGGCGTTACATTTCAGCCGCTCGCGCATCATGTCCAGCACGCGGTAGAAGTTGGCGCCCATAATGTCCATCTTGTTGACAAAGGCCATACGCGGTACCCTGTACTTGTCGGCCTGGCGCCAAACCGTCTCGGACTGGGGCTCGACGCCGCCCTTGGCGCAGAATACAGTCACGGAGCCGTCCAGCACCCGCAGAGAGCGCTCGACCTCCACCGTGAAGTCCACGTGGCCGGGGGTGTCGATGATATTGATACGATGGCCCTGCCAGAAACAGGTGGTAGCGGCGGAGGTGATGGTGATGCCACGCTCCTGCTCCTGCTCCATCCAGTCCATGGTCGCCGCACCGTCGTGCGTTTCGCCTATTTTATGGTTGATACCCGTATAAAACAGGATACGCTCGGTCGTGGTGGTTTTGCCGGCGTCGATATGGGCCATTATGCCAATATTTCTGGTCATTTCCAGCGAAACTTTTCTCGGCATATTGTCCTCCTAGCATAGTTTTGGCGTCCCCCGCACCGGCCGGCCGGCGCGGCGCGGGGCATGCCTTGGATCCTTGCGGCTGTATAGCCGGAAAACTACCATCTGTAGTGGGCGAAGGCCTTGTTGGCCTCGGCCATCTTGTGGGTGTCCTCCCGCTTCTTGGCGGCTCCGCCCACGCCGTTTACGGCGTCCATGATCTCGCCGGCCAGACGCTCCCGCATGGTGCGCTCGGAGCGGTTCCGGCTGTAGGCGGTGATCCAACGGAGTCCCAAGGTCTGCCGGCGCTCGGGCCGGACCTCAAAGGGCACCTGGTAGGTGGCGCCGCCCTTGCGGACGGCCTTAACCTCCAGCTGGGGCATGACATTCTCCATGGCCTGCTCGAAAACCTCCAGCGGGGCCTTGCCGGTCTTCTCGGCGACGATATCAAAAGCGCCGTATACGATCTTCTGGGCCACGCCCTTCTTGCCGTCCAGCATGATATTGTTGATCAGCCGGGTGACCAGCTTGGAATTGTAAAGCGGATCGGGTAACACATCGCGTTTCGCGATAAAGCCTCTTCTCGGCACAGTACTTCCCTCCTTCATAATAAAATGAATTCATAGGTACTCGAAGTGAAAAATCCCCCGTGGCGTCAAGCAAGAGGCGATCTATATAGATACGCCGCTGCTTCATAAGGATAAACAGCAGAGATTTCGTCTTCGGTAATGCAGCCGGCCTTCCGAAAGAAAGCCGCTGTTACGGGCGGCCATCCGCCCGGCGGACCCCGAAAGGTCCTACTTCGCGTTGGCCTTGGGCCTCTTGGCGCCGTACTTGGAACGGGCCTGCATGCGCTTGGCAACGCCCTGGGCATCCAACGTACCGCGGATGATGTGATAACGCACACCAGGCAGGTCCTTGACACGCCCGCCGCGGATAAGGACCACGCTGTGCTCCTGTAGATTGTGGCCTTCGCCGGGGATGTAGGCGGTCACCTCGATACCGTTGGACAGACGCACCCTGGCGATCTTCCGCAGCGCGGAGTTCGGCTTCTTGGGGGTGGAGGTCTTCACGGCGGTGCAGACACCGCGCTTCTGGGGAGAATTGTGATCGGTCATCTGGCGCTTGGGGGAATTGTATCCCTTTAACAGCGCGGGGGCCTTATACTTCTTCTCCAGGGTCTCGCGGCCGTTGCGTACGAGCTGATTAAAAGTAGGCAATTTTACACCTCCTCGCATATAGTTTCTATACAACGCGTCGCCGCGCCATATACATAAAGACAGGGCGGGACATACTATCCCACACAATAATAGATATTATCACCTCAAAACCCGCTTGTCAAGGGATTTCCCGGGCAATTTCCGGCTCAAAAGGAATTTTTGCCCGCTTTCCGGCAATTTATACCCCGTCTCCGGCCCGCAGGCGCATCCGGCGGGCGACGGTCCTTTCCCTCGGTATCGCGTCCGCCGCCTCACGGCCCTACATAAATATGAATATCAAAGGCTCGCTCCGGCGCATTCCGCGCATGCATAGCGATACCCGCTGACAGCGCGGATAGCAAGGTCCAAAAGCACAGGGCTTTGCGCGCATACCGCTCTGGGCGCTGCCTGTCCATGGACAAGCAAAAAGATATTTTCACCGGCCTCTGATCGGGGCCCACACCCTCGCGCCCCGCAAAAGGCTGGTAGCATGCCGGAGCGCCGGGCGCCCTTACAAGCGAACAACCAGGCGCGGCGAAACTTTTTGCGCAAGAGCAGGCGCAGCGGTATGGGCGCGTGGGCGATTTTTCCAAAGAAAAATCGCCGCAAGCCAAAATGCTTGCGGCGACCTGGTCCGAGTGGCGAGATTTGAACTCACGGCCTCTTGACCCCCAGTCAAGCGCTCTACCAAGCTGAGCCACACCCGGATGACGAACAATATATTACCACAATCCGGGCGCAATTGCAAGTCTTTTTTTAGGCTACTTTCTTCTTTTTTTATTTCCCCTGTCCCCCGCCCGCCATCGCCGGTGGATGGCGGGAAGACATAGGCGGGTCCAGAGCGCATAGGTAGCGCAGGCGATCCATATCCCTAACAGCCAGCCGCCTAGGACATCTCCAAAAAAATGGACGCCCAGATAAATCCGGGAAATCCCGATAAGCAGCGGCGGCAGAATACAGCCCACGGCGAGAAGGGCCTTCTGCCACAGCCTTGCGACCAGGGGAAGCAGCAACAAAAACAGCATGCAATAAAACGCGGCGTTATTCATAGAATGTCCGCTTGGAAAGCTGAAGCCATCGGCCGGCGAAAACCGCGGTACCAGGGGACGGGGCCGCTGAAAAAGATTTTTGAGAATCTGATTGCATAGCACCGATATAAGCGCCGCCGCCGAAACAGGCAGACCGACTGACAGACGGGTCCTTTTACACAAAAGCAGCGCAAGACAAAATACTATAACCGGAACGGCCCCGCCCAACTCGGTTATCACCCGCATAAAAACCGTCATGCCGTCCCCGGAAAAGCCGGATATCCACCGGTAAACAGCCGTTTCCACCGGCGCAAACCACTGTAAGCATACAAAAACGGCCAAAACGCCAAAGGCCGCGGGCGGCAGAATCAGGGACGCGACGATTCGTTTTCCCATGCCTCTCCCCCTTCCTGCACCAGGCGCAGGACCGCGGCCGCGGCCTGGTCCGGCGACATGTCGTCGGTATACAGCTTTATGGTATCCATTTCGCCGTACCTTTGCAGATACGAAAGTCCCCGCTCCAGGCAGTCGGCCTGCCGCAGCCCCGATGCTATATCCTTACGCAGCCGCTGCTCCAATGTTTCGGGCGTTGCCAACAGGGTTATTTTATGCAGCCGAAAGGACAAATCATCCAATGGACGCAAAATCCGGGAAAATATCTCCTCCTCCGGGATCACCCAACAGAAAAGGACCCTTTCCCAGTGGCTGTTTTCCAAAAAGGAGCGCAGAAGAAAACAGATATTCTTGATTACCATCGCCCGGTTTTCCGCATCCGGACAAAAGGGATGCATCTGCCAGCACCAGTCTCCGTCCAGATAAGCCGCCGGTGCGGCCAGGCGCGCCAGTCGCTGCGAAACCGTGCTTTTGCCGATGCCCATGGGGCCGTTGATTATGATCAGTTCTTTCATGGCCTTCCTCCAGGATGAAAAACGCCCCGCCTTACCTACCTGGTAGGGCGGGGCTGCCTGTGGATCCTTTACTCCTTATCTTCCTCCGCGGCTTGGTCTTTTGCCGCGGTATCCTCGCCGTCGCTCTCGAAGTCAAACTCAAGCTCGGTGCCGCAGTTGGGACAGGCGATGCCGCCCTCGCTGATCATGTCCTCATCCAGGTAAATGACGTCATGGCAGGCCGGGCATTCCACCTCATAGAATTCCCCGTCCTCGTCGTCATCCTCATGATCGCAACAATCACATTCGTCCTCTCCGTAGTAATCCTCCTCCAGATCGGACAAATCCTCGTCCACGGCGTCCACCTGCTCACAAAGCTCATCATAGCCGTCCTCAAGGTCGGCCACAGACGTAGCCATATCCTCCAGCACATCGATAATGGCCTTCAGCAGCTTGTCCTGCTTGTTGTTCTCGTCCAGCTCCAAGCCGTCGGCCAGGCCCTTGATGTAAGAAACCTTTTCCGTAATCGTCATAGCTGCTGCCTCCGCCGCTGCCGCTGCGGCAAATGGGAAAGGGCCCCGTCCCACGGCCTATTTTGGACGGCCCTGCCAAAGATGGATTTACGCGCGCTCCATATATTCCCCGGTGCGGGTATCGATACGGATCATATCCCCCTCGTTGATGAACAGGGGCACCCGGATCTCGGCGCCGGTCTCCAGGGTGGCGGGCTTGGTGGCGTTGGTGGCCGTGTCGCCCTTGAAGCCGGGATCGGTCTGGGTCACCTGCAGCTCCACAAAGGTAGGAGGCTCCACGCCGAAGACCTTGCCCTTGTAGGACAGGACCTTGCAGGTCATATTCTCCTTGACAAACTTGAAGTTGTCCCCCATGTCATCCTTGCCAATGGGGACCATTTCATAGGTCTCGGGGTCCATGAAATAATAGAGGCCGCCGTCCTCATAGGAAAAATCCATTTCCTTGCGCTCGATATAGGCGGTGGGAAACTTATCGTTGGGGTTGAAGGTGCGCTCGGTCACCGACCCAGCGATCACATTGCGGATCTTGGCCCGCACAAAGGCGGCGCCCTTGCCCGGCTTTACGTGCAAAAACTCAACGATCTGATAGACGTTCCCATCCATTTCGAAGGTGACGCCGTTGCGAAAATCTCCTGCGCTTACCATAGTAATCCATTCACCCATTCCGCCGCTGTGCCCGGCTAATTATTCAATGCTCCGCGTTCCGTCTGCGCACAGGGAAAATCCGCGAGACGGACGGGACTCGCCACGAATCCCTGCGGCGCGCGCAGTTTTCTGCTCCGCGCATACAAGAGGGAGGCATACTCCATCCATTTACATTAGTGTATCGCATTTTGCCTGAATTTTCAAGCCCAATTTCAGGATATATAGGAACCGGCCGCTGATTTTCCTCCGGCTGCCTACAGAATGATCAGTTCCTTGGGCGCCAGGGTCAGGTTTTCGCATCCTTCTTCCATGATCAGGACCATATCCTCGATGCGCACGCCCAATTTCCCCGGCAGATAGACGCCCGGTTCCACCGTGACGATCTGGCCGGCGCAAAGGCGCTCCCGGCTCCTGGCGGAGAGGTTGGGCGCTTCGTGGATCTCCAACCCCACCCCGTGGCCGGTACTGTGATTAAAACACGCTCCGTACCCCGCCGCCTCGATCACCGAACGGGCCGCCTTGTCCCCATCGGCGCAGGTCAGTCCCGCACGCAGGTTATCCAGAGCGGCTCGCTGGGCCGCCAGCACGGTATCATAGACCTGCCGCATCTGATCGGTGACGTATCCCACGGCGACCGTACGGGTCATATCGCTGCGATACCCCCCGCAGACCGCGCCGAAATCCATGACGATGAAATCCCCCGGCCGCACCGCGTAATCCCCCGGCACGCCGTGCGGCAACGACGCGTTGGCCCCGGCCACGGCAATGGTCTCAAAGGCCAGGTCCTCCGCGCCCTTTTTGCGCATGCGGTAATCCAGCTCCAGGGCGATATCCGCTTCCCGAACGCCCGGCTTAATATAATGCAAAATCTCCTCCAGGGCCTCCTCCGCGATGCGCTGGGCCCGTCGGATGCAATCCACCTCGTCCGGCCGCTTGACGGCGCGAAAGGCCTCCAGGGCGGCGGTCAGCTCTTCCCTGCCCTCCACCCGGACCGCAGGCAGTAGGGCCTGCAGGTGGGCCAGTTCTCGAAGGGTGAGCTCGGTTTCGGTATAAAGGGTGGTAATCCCGTTGGCACGGACCAGCTCGCCCAGCTGCTCGGACAGCTTCATGATCTGCACCACCTGCACCGGCGGCCGCACGGCCTTGCAGGCCGCTTCATAGTACCGGCCGTCCACCAGCAGCCAGAACCCCTTTCCCGTTATCAGAAGGTACCCCAGGGAGGAGGGGAAGCCGGTGAGATACCGGCGGTTGACCGGGGTATACAGCAGAAAGCCCTCGCCCGCCTGCAGGCGGGCGGCCAATTGTTCCAGTTCGGACATAAAACGCCTCCTATTCCGAGAGCAGGTGGGCCAGTGCGGACAGGGCCAGCAGGTAGCTGTGCGCGCCAAAGCCGGCGATTACGCCGGCACACACCGGCGAGATCACCGAATGGTCCCTGAACGCCTCCCGCTTATGCACGTTGGACATATGCACCTCAATCACCGGTTTTTCCACCGCCGCAATCGCGTCCCGAAGGGCGTAGCTGTAGTGGGTATAGGCGCCGGCGTTGAGGATACAGCCGTCGTAATCGGTGCGGACCTTATGGATTTCATCAATCAGCGCCCCTTCGCTGTTGGACTGGAAGCACGTACAGGCCATTCCCTTCTCCTCTGCCGCCGCCATTACGCGACCGCAGATTTCCTCCAGGGTATCGCCGCCGTATATCGCCGGCTCCCGCTTACCCAGCAGGTTCAGGTTGGGACCGTTTAGCACCAGAATCTTTTTCATTTCCCTTCTCCCCTCCTAATGGCCCAGTAGGCCTCCTTCATGGTCTTGGCGTCCTCGGCCTGGGTGCCGGCCGACTCGCAGATCACGGTGGGCGAGCAGCCCTTCTTTGCGATCAGCTCCATAACCGGCTCATAATCCGGGCCGAAAACGGTATCTGCAAAGGTCAGGTGCTGCTTTTCGCCGCCGGCCGTATATTCGATTTTGGAAAAATGGGAATGAAATTCCCGCATGCGCGAGGCGCCCAGCCGGTTTTCCATCTGGTCGAAAATAATGGCGAAATCATCGATGGATTGGAGGGAACCGTGGGTGCGGGCGTTGAGATGCCCAAAATCGATACAGGGCAACAGACGCTCGTCCAGCTCGCACAGGGTCAGCACCTCATGCAGGTCTCCCAGTTGATTGATCTTGCCCATGGTCTCCGGACACACCCGAATATGAGAAAGCCCCTCGGCGTCCAGGGCGGCCAACGCCCTTTTCATAGTGTCCAGGGCAAGCTCCAGGGCGTGCGCCCGGGTCAGCTTGCCGCAGGAGCCCGAGTGGACCACGATGCGGCTGCCGCCCATCCAGTCCACCGCCCGGGCGCTGGCCAAGATATAGTTTATGGAACGATCTCTTTTTTCCTCCTCCACCGAAGACATGGAAATATAATAGGGGGCGTGGAGGCTGAGGGCAATGCCCGCTTCGGCCGCCAGCTTTCCCAGTTGCCGCGCCTTCTCCTCGCCTATATTGACCCCCCGGCCGCACTGGTATTCAAAGGCGTCCAGACCCATTTTCACCACGTATTCCGGCACCTGAAGACTGCCCTTATAGCCCATTTCAGCAAAGCTTGTAGGGGTGCCCGCCGGACCGAATATAGCCGCCACACGCATCTTCCTTTCTATTCATCCTATCTGCCCGCCGGTATATCCCGCCGGGATAGAAGCCTCTTTTCCCACCTGCGCCGCAGTCGGAAACTGCGGCCGGCCTCGGCCAGGATGGGATCCACCAATATGGTGGCCATTCCGACCAGGTTGCCGCCCAGGCAATCGGTAAAAAGCTGGTCGCCCACAATGGCCGCCTCCCTGCGCCTGCATCCCAGTCTGTGCACAGCCCGCAGGTAACCCACAGGAAGCGGCTTCAGGCTCAGGGCCTGAAAATCCAGCCCCAGCCGACGGGCAAACGGCTCCACGCGCCGCCGCTTGGCATTGGACAGGATGAGCAAACGTATTCCCGCCGCCGCCATGTTCTGTATCCAGTTTTCCAGGCCGTCCAAGGGCCTTTGCCCGCCGTGGGTGGACAGGGTGTTGTCCACATCCAGCAGCAGGACCCGGATCCCTCTGGCGCGCAAAAAAGCCGCCGACAGGTCGGTGACCCGGTGCACCCGGTAGTCGGGTAAAAGCAAAGCCATGCCTTCTCCTCCGCCATATATTGGATTTATATCTTGCGCCCATGGGCCGTCCGTTCCGGTTGTCCAAGGCCCGGGCCCTATTGTTCGGGCACCACAGTAAACAGCACCAAGTCTTCCTCGCCCGTATTCATGATGCCATGGGACGCTCCTTTGGGGCAGTAATGGCAAACGCCGGGGTGCAGTTCCTCTTCCGCCGTATCACACACGGCCCTTCCTCGGCCGCTGATAACATAATTCATCTCGCTGCTGGTTTCATGCCGGTGGGTACCGATGGATGTTCCGGGGGGAAGCACGCTTATCATGATTTTATTGTTTTGGTCCATAAACATCTTCGCGCGCACAGTGCCTCGCCCATGGTTCAGGTTCGAAATGGCCGCTTCCGCCATCGCGTTAAAGTCCAATCGCATGATTACGCCCGCCTTTCCAACGTCATGTCCTTCCCTGCCGCCCCGAGCAGGAAAACCGGAACACACCGTAGTCCCCATAGCCAGGCGCCGGCCTATATGCTCAATTCCCACCTGCGCCGACGCATACAGGTATTAATAAATGGAATACAAAAAAGCGGCTGCTAAAAACAGCCGCTTTCTGCAACATCGGTTATCCGACCCTTAGCGGAACTTACGCTTACGGGCTGCTTCCGACTTCTTCTTACGCCTCACAGAAGGCTTTTCATAATGCTCCCGCTTACGCACTTCCTGAATCACGCCGTCGCGGGCGGTCTGCTTCTTAAAGCGTCGGAGTGCATTTTCCAGAGATTCATTATCTTTTACGCGCACTTGGCTCATCTATAATCCCTCCCTCCGCGAAAATGCAGGGGTAATACCAAATTACCAAATCATTATACTATGCCGCCGCACGGTCTGTCAAGTCCCTTTCGACTATTTGGCAACAATATTCACCAATTTCCCGGGGACATACAGCTCTTTTACAATCGTTTTGCCGGATATTTCGGCGGCGATTTTATCCTCCGCCTTTGCCAGGGCGATGGCGGCGGCCGCGTCTATATCGGCGTCCACGGTCAGACGAGCGCGGGTTTTGCCGTTAACCTGGGCCACGATCTCCACGGTCGCAACCCTGCACTTATCCTCATCGTATGCCGGCCAGGCCGCCTGGTTGAGCATGCCTGCGAAGCCGGCCAGCTGCCACAGCTCCTCGGTGATATGGGGCGCAAAGGGATTGAGCAGGATCAGCAGGGTGCGATACTCCCCCCGTGTAATCGATCCAGTGGCCGCCACGTCGTTCAAAAGCGACATCATGGCGGCGATAGCCGTATTGCACTTGAGCTCGTCGATATCGTTTGTCACCTTTTTAATGGTCCGGTGAAAGGCGCCTTCCAGCGCAGGGCGGTAATCCTCCCCGTCCACCAGGGTCTTCTGCAGGGCCCAAACGCGGTCCAGGAATCGACCGCAGCCCTTGATGGAGTTGGAACTCCAGGGCGCCGCCTTCTCAAAATCGCCGATGAACATCTCATACAGGCGCATGGTATCCGCGCCGTAATCCCGCACAATGTCATCCGGATTGACCACATTGCCCCGGGACTTGGACATTTTCTCCCCGTTCTCACCCAGGATCATACCGTGGCTGGTGCGCTTGGCATAGGGCTCGGCTGTGGGGACGATCCCGATATCGTAGAGAAACTTATGCCAGAACCGGCTATAGAGCAGGTGCAGGGTGGTGTGCTCCATGCCGCCGTTGTACCAATCCACCGGCAGCCAGTAGTCCAGCGCCTCCTTGGAGGCCAGCGCCTGGTCGTTATGGGGATCGCAATAGCGCAGGAAATACCAGGAGGAACCGGCCCACTGCGGCATGGTATCGGTCTCCCGCTTGGCGGGGCCGCCACAGTGGGGGCAGGTGGTGTTTACCCAATCGGTCATCTTGGCCAGGGGGGATTCGCCGGTATCGGTGGGCTCATAGGAATCCACCATGGGAAGCTTCACGGGAAGCTGCTCCTCCGGCACCGGCACATAGCCGCACTTTTCGCACTCGATGATGGGAATGGGCTCGCCCCAGTACCGCTGACGGGAAAAGACCCAGTCCCGCAGCTTGTAATTGACCTTTTCATGGGCCAAGCCCTTGTCGCCCAGCCACTGGACTATGGCCTTCTTGGCCTCCTCCACCGATAAGCCGTTGAGGAAGCCGGAATTGACCATGGTCCCCGTGGCACAGTCGGTGTAGGCCTCCTTTTCCACGTCGCCGCCGGCCACCACCTCGATGATGGGCAGGTCGAATGCCTTGGCAAATTCCCAGTCCCTTGTATCGTGGCCCGGCACGGCCATAATGGCGCCGGTGCCGTAGCTGATCAAAACATAGTCGGAAATGAAGATGGGGATTTCGGTATTGTTCACCGGGTTGATCGCCCGCACGCCCTCCAGGCGCACGCCGGTTTTCTCCTTGGCCACCTCGGTGCGCTCAAAATCGGATTTCCGGGCCGCCTCGGCCTGATAGGCCCGCACCGCATCCATATTCTGTATTTTGTCCGCCCACTTCTCAATCAGCGGATGCTCGGGGGATATGACCATATATGTAGCCCCGAACAGGGTATCCGGCCGGGTGGTAAAGATGAGCAGTTCATCCCCGGCGGTGGTCTGGAAGGTAACCTCCGCACCGGTGGAGCGGCCGATCCAGTTGCGCTGCTGGGTCTTGACCCGCTCGATATAATTGACGTCGTCCAGGCCGTTCAAAAGCTTCTCGGCGTAGTCGGTGATCTTGAGCATCCACTGGCTTTTGACCCGGCGCACGACCTCGCTGCCGCACCGCTCGCAGACGCCGTCCACCACCTCTTCGTTGGCCAGCACGCATTTGCAGGAGGTGCACCAGTTGACCGCCATTTCGGTTTTATACGCCAGATCGTTTTCGAGCAGCTTTAAAAAGATCCACTGAGTCCATTTGTAATATTCGGGGTCGGTCGTGTTTATTTCTCTCGTCCAGTCAAACGAAAGACCGAGAGATTTTATTTGTTCTTTGAAACGTTTGATATTTTTTTCGGTCACGATCGCCGGATGAATATTGTTTTTTATGGCGTAATTTTCCGTCGGAAGTCCGAAAGCGTCCCAGCCGATAGGAAAGAGAACGTTGTATCCTTCCATACGTCTCTTC
>DXVY01000033.1 GCA_019417145.1 Clostridiales bacterium | reverse complement strand
AGTGGAGGTTAAGGTGTTGTTAAGCTGTACAATGCCGGCCTGGGAGGTGGTCGCCGCAGGGAGGGCGTCATCGGCCAGCTTGGCCGCCGTCACGGCCCCGTCGGCCAGCTTGGGGGTGGTGACCGCATCGCCGGCCAGCTTGTCGGCCGTTACGGCGTTGTTTTGCAGCTTGGTATAGTCGATGCTGCCGCCGGCGATCTTTTCCTTTGTCACCGCGCCGGGGGCCAGCTTGGCCGTGGTCACCGCATTATCCGCAATTTCCCCGCCGATCTCCTGCCAATCGGACCACTGTGTGGTGGACCCGCCGATGATAGAACGGATATACAGGACGGCGCTGTTTGTGGGAGCGGCTAATTGGGTGTAGGTCAAGGCCCCGGTGTCCATTACCAGAACGGACAAATACACGGCATCCGCAGGCTGGTGCTTATCTCCCCCGCCGGTATACACCGCATACATTCCCGGCGTTTTCAGGTTGTTCAGGTCTCCGGTGTAGGACGTGCTGATATACCCGGCGGCAAGTTTTTCCGGCGTCACCATTCCGTTATATATATGCTCGGTCTGCACTGCACCGGCGGCTATATGGGAGGCCCCCACCGCATCTTCCGCCAGCTTGGCCGCCGTTACCGCATCATCGGCCAACTTGGCCGTAGTAATCGATCCGTCCTGAATATTGACCTTTCCCCTATAAAACCAGCTTCCCCATTGGGGGGTAACGGCGTTATAGGAAACCCGCGATTTCACATGCATGTCCGTATCAATTAGATTCTGTATAACGGCGTTATCGCCGCTCCGTCGGGAGACAAAGAGCACCGCGCCGGTATCCACTGCATATATCCCGGGCGTGGTGGTCTGATCCATTCCGGCGTAGGTAACCGTGACGCCCGGCCAGCCGGATAGCTTGATTCCCTGGATGGCGTGATCCTGGATATGCTGATTTTTGATAGCACCATCCGCTATCTTAGGACTGGTCACGGCATCATCGGCCAGCTTGGGGGTGGTGACCGCCCCGTCCTTGATCTTCTCGGTGTCCACGGGGAAAGCCCTCAGCAGCGCGTCCAGCGCACCGTTAACCTCGCCGTAGTAGGTGCCCGCCGCATCCGTACCGGCGGACGAGCCGATGAATTCCAGCTTTGCCGACCGGGCATAAAGGGTGCGGTCTTCATGGCTGTCCTCGTCCACGTCCGACGCCACAAGGGATATATGGGCTATGCCGCCGGCTATGGTTACCTCCCGCGGTATGGGGTATGTAATGGTGCGGTAGGTCGCGTCCAGGGTCAGCAGCTCGGACGCGTGGAATCCGCCGCTTCCGTCGGTCACCTCCACGTGATACCGGAGGCTGTGATCCGACGGTAGGTTGCTGTTCAGGTCGCTTAGTAGTTCCTGGGTTAGGGTGAACTCTACCACCGCGTTGTTGTGGTCACCCTGTACCCCGCCCACCTGTACGTTTTGCGGGCTGATCCCGGTCAGAGACACCTCGTATTCCAATACTTGCATGGGTTTCCTCCTTTGATTTTTCCATTAAGAAAGGCGCCGGTTCCCCAGCGCCTAGCCGTAATCCGTTCCGCTGCCATAGGATAATATCATGTGTTCCCCCTTATATATCTTTCTAGGTTTTCCTGCCTGTGCTCTCCGCCTTTGTTGTATATGGCATATAGGGCTAAAAGAGCAATCTTTTCCTTGTCCGATAAATCCGATTTTTGCACCGACCGCTTAAACGTATCGGAATTGAACTTTCCGTTTGGATTAGGATCCTGAGAGGCATATATGACCAAATAATCCACCGGGTCTATCCCTATTTCTGCAACAGCATCAAAATAGGTCATATCTCCACCATAGTACTTGTTTTTCAGGCTGCTAGATAAATCCTCCTTAGCCTTCTTCAATGCCTTTACCTTCTCTTCATCGGACAAGCCTTGATCTGATAGGATACCATCATACAACGTATCGATTTGCGATTGATATTCTTCCGTATAATCGATAAATTCAGAAGGCGTAAGTCGGGACTGCTGACCGTCTATTGTGGCTGTATTTTGAAAGAGTTTATAAGGAATGATATCGGTGTTCCCTGACCTCTGGTACAACACCACAAGTCGAGGATCCAGATCCGTGTCAAAAGTGCCCGCTAGCTCCTGCGCATACAGTTTCAAATCGCGCTCCATACCCTTGTCTGTCTTGCCATATTGCGTTAGCTTGGAAAGGATAGACCTTACAGAATTGTACTTGCTGCTTAAGAGTTTGTATTCTGCATTGTCCGGATAGGAGTTCGATTTTACCTGTGCCTTCTCCGCGTCTTCATAGAATTTGCTAGTTGCACCACCGGAATAGGCCACATCGGAAATCAGCTTGTTACCCAGACCTAGGGTAAAGTCCTTTTGATCAGCCGTGGTGGATATGATAATGTCCCCTATAAGTCCAGTGTTGCTGTTCATAATATAGTCAATCTGCATGGGTGAAAGATTGAACAGCCTACCTATAGCCTTTGCAAATGCGGATGTCCGCTCGTTGTACTGCATGTACGGCTCCACATCTTCCAGACTGGCCGGAACGATAGTCGCACCCTTGTAGTCCTCATTGGCCCACGCTTCGGCAAAAGACCCAAGCAAAACCAAGTCTTTAAGGGGCGCTTTCGGATCGTTCGGCGTAGGGATACCAGGCGGCACAAGGGAATCAAAAATATAATCACTGAATTCAAGGAATGCCTGGTCATTCCGCCCCACAAGCCGCTCATAGGTGCGTTCAAACAGGCTTTCCAGGATAGACATTTCGCGGGCCTTAGGAATCTTCAGAAATTTACCGTCTCCGATGTGGAAAAGGTAGTAATTGTTTTTGTTGTAGGGAGACATTTCCTCGTATTCGTCTTCCCCTCCCCAGATGCGGTTCCAGGCTATGACAAACGCGGCGATAATAGCAGAAGTGAGAATCTGCTTGACGGCAAACCCTTTTGGATTGGATTTAAAGGCCCGCACCAGATGCTCCAGACCTTGCACGGAGGCGTTGAAATAAGGAATAATGGATTCCACCTGAGAACTTCTTGAGCCTCGGCGTTTGAAGTTGGTCGTAAGCTCATCCGCTGCGCGGATAGCCTGCCTGGGGTTGCTTGTCCTATCCAGTACTCGGCTGAACTCGGCCAGCCGCGGGGCGGTTTCCACCACGTCGGAAAGGGTTTCTATGGCTTCCAGCCCTTTAACTACCCAGTTCAACAGATTCCGGACGTCTTTCCCGTTCTGCTTATAAACCTTGGAAAGGATGCTACTCATGGCTTTGGGGTTGGAAATACTGGAGACATATCCTCCTCCGGCGGCTTTATAAGCCTGATACACCTCGTCTTTTTTTATTTGAGATGCGACAGACTTAACATAATCTCGTGTGTATTTGAAAAAGTTGTTTTCCTCGGAAAACTGAAAGGCAGATTGGAAATCCCGGAATACGTTGGATCCCAAAGCCCACACAAAGTTTGCGCCGGTCGTTGTAGTTTTCAGGAACCGGCTTAAAGCCCCCGTTACCTTAAAGATACCGTTAAGCTGCTGCGGCCCCATCCCGTTCAAGGCAATCAGCAATTCGGGGTTGTTGACCTGGTAATACTGCCGCTGGCCGTTCCGCATAACCCAGATGACGTCCTTGCCCTGGTTGTTTTTTACCATCCACCGGCTTAGGTCATCGCTGGTCATATTCATAATGGCCTCCGCCAGCGCATCCGGGTTGTCCGTGTTGCCTTCCAGAAGTTCTTTCAGCCGGGTTTCATACCCTTCGCTTATCCGGAATTCGTCCTTTACCATGTCCGGCGGCACCCGCTCCATCAGATAGGCAGAGCCTTCGGTCTGGTCTACATAGTCTGCGATTTCTACGGCAACCCGGTTCCGGTCGGCGGATTTAATCATGCTGTTCATGTTCACGATGATGTTTTCCACCGGGTCATATAAATCCAGCCCGCTGCCCTTGGCTCTGCGGATGGGAGCGCGTTGGTTTGCAAATCCCCGTTTTACGCCGGTTCCCGTATTATCCACGCGCCGGAGGAAGGGAACGTAGCAGGGGTATTTCTCCCATAGCATATTCGCCGTTTCCTGGGTTATCATTCCGGTGTTTACCAGCCACTCCTGCATAAACCGCCGCTGCCAGGCATACAGCTTTTCGGATATGCCCCGGAAATCCGGGTATTGCGCGTCCAGTCGGTCGATTTCGGACAACATGAAATCCGCGTTGTCCAGTGTGTCGTCGCCGAAAACCCGCTTTCCCTGCTCCGCCCATTCCAATCCGTGCCTGTAAATGAGATACTGGTGGAAATCTTCCGCCTTTTTCCCTTCTCTGACGTTCTCCAGCACCTTTGCAAGTCCGGGAACCTTGTCTCCGTTTTCATCGAGCGCAATGGTGCGGCTGGGCGTCGTCATGTTTTGCGACACGTTGGTGTCCAGGATTACGTCGTTATCCTTTTGCAGATAGTAGGCCTCGTAGGCTTTAGGCGCAATTTTCAGGGCGGCCGCATCGTCCACAAAGTGGTTATAGAAGGTTGTGCCGATTTTCTGCACCTTCTCAAAAGCGGTTTCCTGGGATTTAAGATCCTTCACGGATTCCTCGCGGGTAAAGATAGCCCGTTTGGCACGCTCCTGGGGGCTGGTCATCATGTACTGGTTTGCCTCGTCGCCCAGTTCCCGGATGTTCTGCAAATCATTGTTATGGGAATCGGCTTCATGGGCTTCGGCCAGGGTGTTTTCAAACACCTCGTAGAAGGTGGGATATTCCGCCTTGGCCTTGGTTCTGTCTTTCAGATACTCCCGCAGAAATTCCGCCACGGCCTCCCCCGGACGTGCATTCGGTTCATAACTGTCGATAAAACCGGGGCGCATCCGACGGGATGCCTCCATAGCTTCATCAATCCCGGTTTTGCTTCTGAACCCGTACTTCTTGTCCAGATAGTGCCCCAACTCATGGCAGATAGTGGGCAGAGCGTTATCCACCCTAGTTTTAATGGATTCCTGCTTGGGCTTGAAAATACCGTAAGCCCTCTCCCGGAATCGCCCCTGGGTGATAGGGATACCAAACCGGCGGCGCACGCTGTCCGCAAGCTGGGAAAGGGCTTTAGCCGGCGTGTCTGCGGCGTTTTCTGCCTGGGTGTTTCCTTCCCCCGCATTCCAGTTTTCCGCCGTCCACTGGTCGGCCGGCTTGGCGTATTGGTCTCGCTGGACATTTTCCGCCTGGGTATATTCGGCAGAATCTGTCTCGGCGTCTGCATTGGCATCCCGTTGGTCGCTACTCCCGCCGTTCCCGCTATCAAAAAAGGAGCCATCCGAACCGGACGCCTCCTGGGTGATAGCGTTATGAAATTGATGGACGGCATCGACCGCCTGCTGCCAGTTTTCGCCGAACATGCCGGAATAAACACGCGCTGCATCATTAGATGCATTTATAACTCTTTCATGCAAATAAGCGGATAGTTCCCGGAAAATAACGCTTGTGCTTATAGATTTTCTAATCTGGGCGTTTTCTCCATCCACATATAGATCTCCCTGTTCTTCCGCATTCAGCAGGGTATCTATCCAATCCAGGTAAGCAGAAGAAGTCCTATTTAGAAGCCTATCAATCTCAAAAGAATACGCTTGATAGGCTGGACTGTTTTTAATTTGCTCGCAGTGAACGCTTTCATGATCATAGATTTCAAATGGAAAAAGCTGTGATTGATTAGAAATATATACGGTTCCGTCCCTGGTTGTTAGAGCATCTTTGTGGACAGTCGTGACCCCGTCTGCGTTCGTTTCGATAAAACCATCACAAACCACGGCTCTATAGCCTCTTCTTTGAAGTACGGTATACGCTTGGGCGGCGTTGGAATTCATTGCCGGGGCGGTCGGTACATAAGACATAAGAGAATTCGGTTGTTCTACCAACTGTCTATTGCTGTCCTGCACATTTCTGCGGATAAAATCTACCGTTCCTTCCTTGAATCGCTCATTTGCTTCAGCTCTTTGCCCATCATTTGGGGACTGATACAAATATGATTCTCCCACTCCCCGCTGTCCACTAATTCCCGGGTCTGCGTTTTGTGGTACTCCGCCGCCTCTTCGAACGACATATTCCTGATTCGGTTCTGCTCTGCCTGTATCGCCTCTATTGGTTGTCCCAGCATCTGCTCCAATCGTTTGATTTGCTCCGACGTTAACTCCTGCGTTGTATCCGTATCCGGCTGCGCCTGCTGTTCCGGCATATCTTCCGGTCTGGGCTGCTGCTTGTTGTCCTGCATAGGGAACACCTCCATTCTGCCCCTCCTGCAAGGTGGAAGGCGGGGCCTGATAACTTGTCTTTATTGTACCATTTGCCGGGGCGTAAGTAAAGCCCGCAGAATCCTGTACGGTCCGCCGTTTCTCGGCGTTGGTAAGATTGTCCAAGGCCTTGCCGGTGAGCTGGGTAAAGGCGGCCGACAGCGTGGGGGATTTTATAATGCTATCGGCTTGGCTGGCGGTGACAGAAGGATTGGACAGGATCCTGGACACCTGTTGTACGGGGCCAGAAACAGCCTCCCCTTGGGTCGATGCGGTAGAGGCAAATGGAATGTCTCCTCCCGATGTTCCGGTTTGTATGGGGGCCTCTGCGGCCTTATTCTGTGGTACTGCGGCATGGGTGGCAGTAGCTGTTACAGCCGGTGGGGTAAACGTTCCTTTGTGCATGGCGTCCACCTGCGTCGGGTAGGTTAGAATCGTGCCTACATGCTGTCCCGTGTACTGCTGTAAAGCATCGGCTAACTGGCCCACGTTTGCAGTGGAAGGGTTCTCCCTAACAGCAGCGGCCGCGTCCTGTATGGCTGCGTCGCTTTTGTGCTTTTCCGCAATATCCAGCAGGGTTTCAATGCCATTCTCCGTCTGCATTACCTGCCGACCAAGCATGCTGGCGTTCAATTCCCCAATACCGATTGCCCCGCCGCCCATAACGCTGCCCTGGATCGCGCCGTACAGACCGGCCATACCGATTTGCTTAGCCAGTCCCCACTTGGCTTTTCGTTCGGCCTCCTCCCGTGACAGGCCCTCGTCCTTCATGTACTGTTCTACCGCCAGGTTATAATTGGAGAGATCCTGCATAATCAGGGTATCGCTGATAATATTGGAGATCTCCGTAGCTGCTTCCTCGGAAAAGTTGACGCCCATGTTCGCGCCGATGCTTTTTATCAGGCTCAAAAAACTTTTAGGAGCGGTCTTGGCCGTATCGATCAGCTTTCCCAGGGAGAACTTCTCGAACAGCGCCTCGCTAATGCCGGCCAATCCGCCCACCATTAACGCCTGCCCGGCCGACGCGCCTCGCTGGCTGGCGTCGTAGATGGCGGAGGACGCCGCCTCTGACCCGAGCATGACCAGTCCGGAATTGGGCACGATCATATTCAAGGCGGCTGCAAACAGGGAATCGGCTGTAGAGGTTCCAATGTCATAGGCGCTGATCAGAAAGTCCTCAGCCCAATCCGGAGCAGATTCTTTGATCATCTCGCGGCTAGTGGAAGCTATGGCGTTGGCGTTTCCGGTCATGATCTGGGATGAACTGTTTACATCGATGGGCTTATTTTCCCCGCTGACAGCATTGGAGAAGACCTGTCCGATCGCCCCTACAGATCCGGTTATGCCGCCCACCGCTTTTATGGGAATGTTGGCCAGGTTAGCGGCTATAGGATGCTTGCGTGTAAAATCTGACCAATACTCTCGGTAACCCTCGGCGTTATAGTAGTTGGTCAGCCACTGGGAGAAATAGATCAGGTCATCGTTCAGCATGCCCCTCTGGGCCATTTCAGCAGCGATCTGTTTGACCCGGTCCATTTCTTCCCCTTTGCTGGGGCTCTCTTCCAGCAGCTTTATCCAGGCCTCCGGATCCGGATCGCGGGGGATCGAATCATACGCCTTGTCCATAAGTTCCCGGTACGCTTCCAGGTATTGATAAAAAACCAATTTATCGTCGTCGGATAGGGAATTGTACGCGTCGTACCCCTTTTTAAGCGGCATGCCGTGTTCCAGCTGCTGGATTTTATCTGCGTGCTCGTAATTGATTTTTTCCAGGCTATCGGTCCTTTTCCTGGCCCACTCCACATAGTCTATACCCGAATCGGGATGGTCGAGGCCGGTAATGTGATAGGTATCTTTAATATATTGCACCAGCTCGTCTTTTTCCTTTTGGACCTCGTCAGGATCGAGCGGGACTGCGCTGTTTGCGCTGTCATACCCCCGCAGCAGGGACGAGAGGGTGACGGCCTCGTCGGAACCGGCACGGTATTCCGCCTCCCTCTTATCAATTTCAGGCAGGGCGTTCTCTGGGAGCAGCGCATCTGTTTCATACATGCTCCCCGGAACATATTGTGACGTGAGCTGCTTATAAAGAGTTTTGGGAAACTCGATAGCGGATCGTTCGAAATCAGCAATTGCCGCGGAGGCCTCATTATAAAACTCCTCTCCAAAATCCGCCCGGTATCTATCCAGCTTGTTTCTCAGCTCAACGGAATTGTTAGTGTAGGGTAGGCGTTGAATCTGTTCAGCCACAGACTGCGCCGCATAGGCCTTAACGCTGGGCATAATATCGTAATCGTTGGACATTTTTGCCTCAAAAGCGTCGTAGTCCCGTCTTTCCCGTTTCTTGCGTTCTTCTTCCAGATTGAAGTTATCCAGGAATGCCATAAGCAACCTCCGTCGTCGGCTTAAGCCGTGAAATTATCCAGGCCTAACAATTTTCCCATATAGTTGGCGATCATCTGATTTTCGGTATCGTTGGCCCCGCCCAGCCTCCCGGTGGTAAAGGCGTCCAAAAGCTTCTCTGCTCTGACTCCTGGCTGTGGATTAGTCGCAATGCCTTCCAGGATTAGTCTCTGTTCAGGGTTCAGGACCACGCTGTCGCTTTGGGCGGTTGTGTCCTGCGTCGCTGTTGTGTCGGACATACCGTTCTGCTGACTGGCATTGAGTAGGGATAATGCCTGGTTCCAGGCGTCTCCATAGGAAACTGTGTAGCCGTCGCCATAAATATCGCTAGCCATATTGCGCACCAGGTTATAGTCCGCCCCGGCGGTGCCGCCGTATTTAAGACCAAGCTCATACTGCTTGAGGATGGCGTCGTATTGGGCGGCCTGCGCGTCGGCGACGGCCTGGGCCTCAGCGGCGGCGCGCTGCTGATCGGCAGAGTAGAGGTTGGAGGCGATAGAAGCGGCCATGCTGTCGGCGTTGGTCATGTATGTGTTATACAAATCCTGGTTTCTGTTTGCCAGGTCATAGCGGGCCTGGGCGGCAGATGCGGCCTTTTGCTGGGAATTTCCGGCCAGATACTCCATGAGGGCGGACTGGATGGCGTTGTACTGTGCGTTTCTTTGCTGGGTGACGGCCTGGTCGGCGTTGGATCTCTGCAGGTTGATGGCGGCCTGTTGGGTACGGTTGAGGCCGCTGTCGGTAAGCCCCAGCTGGGCCTGGCGATCGGCCACCTGCCGCTCGTTGATGCGTTGCTGGATGGCGTTCGTGTCGTAGGCGTATTGGTAATCCTGGGGTAGCTGTTGCTGCTGCTTGTAAGCGGCGTTTCGGAAATAGGTAGCGGCGGCGTCGTAAATCTCATCGTTGCTGGCAATATAATCCTCGGTGGCGTCCTGGTTGTTCTTGGCGGCCTGGTCGTAATAGGTTTGCGCGGTCTGCCGGAGGGATTCCCGGTTGGGATCTAGATAGTCGTCTATAAAATTCGTGTTGCTGGCCATATGGATCACCTCAAAGTTTTATAGTAAAATGCCATGCTGCCCACCGATACCGCGCCCGCAATATCCATCTGGACGCCGAACTGACGCACCCGCGCGGCCGCCGGCATGATCTGGATGCTTTGCAGGTATCCCGCGTCCCTGGGGCCCTTGCCGGTAAACAATTCCTTTCGCCGGACGCTGGGCGTCTGACCGCGCTCGGTGACAAAGGAGATATGCATTTCCCCGTTGCCTCCGACCTTGGCCGTCAGGCTTATGATCTTTTTGTGCTTTTCCGGCAGGGAGAAGTCAAAAAGCTTGGTGCGGAAGGAGGCCGTGAGCCCCTTGTAGTTGCCGTCGGATTTGTCCTGTACCGCGTCCACGAAAGAACCCGTGGTGATTTTGGACACCCCGAATCCGTTGTGGTCGGCAATAAGCAGCAGCTCCCCGCCCTCGCTGGACAGGGCGGCAATGGGGTGCGGACCGAACAGCTCCCACCTGTACCACCCGGCCGGGGCCCGATCCTTGGCATAGGAGGAAATCCCGCGGACGGCGGCAGACCGGTAGTCCAGCACATAGGCCACATGATCCCCCAGAAACAGGTAATACCAGCCGTCATAAATGGCAGAGTGCACGTTCTGGGGACCGGACAGAAGCGGACCGGTGGCCTCGGTGAGCCTGTATATGTTGGCGTTGGAATAGATGCTTGCCGACACCAGGGTGTAGACATGACCGTTGGAGTGGGCCCATAGCAGACGGTTGTCGCAAAGCTGGACGCTATAGGGCTGGTCGCACCCAATGGTGGCGTGGATTTGGTAAATGGGAAAGACGGCGTCTACAGTGGTCACATCCACAATAGCGCCGGATAGGATGTCTTCGGCGGTATAATCGGGGCCGTCTATAAACTGGGTGTAATAGGTCTCGTCCTTCTTGAAGAAGACGAGCATGTTATCCTGTTTGGCCATAGCCGTGACCGGCGTCCCGTTCTCCCCCACATAGGCGTAGCAGTTTTCCGGGAAGTAGAGGGGCCGGCCCTGGTCGCTCCATATCACCTTGCCGGGTTGCATGGGATCTCCGGTGAGGAAAAGGCGGCTGCCGCCGTTGATGCCCTTGGAGGAGCCGCCGAACCATACGGCCTTTTTCATCCGGGCCGGGGCGCCGGACGGCTCGGCCACGGCCGTTACAACAATGCTATTGGGACGGCTGTTGTTAAGCAGCAAGCTGGTTTCGGCCTGCCCACGGATAAAGGATAGAATCCCGGTTTCCCTATCTACGCTTACATAAAATCCGTTTTCCGTGTCGGTGGGGCTTTTATCATCGTCGGCAGGTATCTCCCACGTGGCGGATTCTTCCTTCAGGCCGGTGTACTCTACAGTAAGAGGCGTACCGGTTTTAATCGGACAGGGCAACTGGAATTTCATGCTCAGACCGTCGGCCATAAATCCGGCCCGGAATTTTCCGAACAGGGTATTAAAGCCCTCGAAGGTTACGGCATTGGGATAGGGGGACGCGCCGCTGGCGGGCAATTCGTCGTACTTGTCGCCCTTGCCGTTGATCAGCACCAGAGGAGCGTATACCTCGTCCATGTCCTCGGTGAGGCGTTCCCAGTGGTAGCTCCCGGAGCCCGTGCCGTAATCTCCGTATTCCCAGACGCTCCATTCCCCGCCGGTTTCCCCCACCACGGCAAACAGTCCCTTTCCCCTGCACCCTGCCCCGTAGAATAAAAGCAGATTGGAAAAGCTATCGTAGGCGCAGGGGGAAAAGCTGAACCTGCTCACAATGTTCCCATTGGCGTAAACGACATAAATCGACAGCTTGGCCCGGTTGTTTTCGCTGGACTTGTACGCCAGATATTGGGCGCGGCCGGAGCCGTCGGTGATCTGCTCGTTGTAAACGAGGGTGGCCTGGTCCGGCAAACTGGTCTGGGATTGCCAGAGCATGGCCGGGCGCACCCGCAGGGCCCCGTCCTTGAACCACATATTTTTGCATCCGGTCAGCTGATTATCCCGGACCGCCCCCAAATCGTCCACCAGGTTCACCCCGCCGGACAGCGCGGGAACGGAGGCCCGGTACGCGCCGGCGCGGCTTATAGACGGATATCTCATTCTTCCACCAGCCCTCCTAACGGCGTCACGTCGTGCACCCGGTCGGTGCGAGACAGGGAAAGGCGCTTGCGGTTGTACAGCTCGGCAAAAAGCTGTTGATTGTCCCCGTCGCTCTCCGACTGCGCCAGGAGCATGGCCACCCCATAGGGCATGACGTCATAGGCCGCCCGCGGGGGCAAGAGCAGTTCTCCGCTCAAATCTGCCAGGGGCTGAAAGGGATCCGTGGAGACGGCGTGATGCAGGTCGGAATAGATTTGATTGACCGCCCCCGTGCCGTTCACAAGGATCTCCGACGTGCCGGAAAGCTCCTCAACGGATTTATAGCCCAGGAGGGACAAGGCCTGGTTCAGCGCATTCCTTCCGGTCATAGCTGTGCACCCGCTTTCTGTAGTATGGCCGCCTGCTCCTCAGGCGAAAGCGACGCAAACACCGCCTGCAGCTCGGGGGGCAACGCGGCCAGCAGCTCCTGCCATTGGGACGGGATCCCGGCCGACGGGGCTTGCTGCTGCGCCTGCTGTTGTTCGGCGACCTGCAGCGCCTCCATAGTAGCCTGCTGTTCGGCCGCTTCCCTGGCGCTGCGCATGTCCTTGAGCAAATCGTTCCGGTCGGGGATAATCCCCTCGGGCATCCGTTCTAAATACTGCTCAGGCGTAAGGATCTGAGCGGCCAGCAGGTTGTCCAGGGTCTTGATGGACTGGCTTTCACTCCACAGGGTAGAGGCTCCCACGTCCACCCGCACCGACAGCACCAGCTCCCGGTATCGCTCCCCGTCAAAGGGCAGATACCAGGTACCTTGCCGGTCGGTGATCTTCAGGGAGCGGCGGCCGTAGAGGGACATCCAGAATTCGG
>DXVY01000320.1 GCA_019417145.1 Clostridiales bacterium | reverse complement strand
GGCCTTTTTAGGACCGGCCTGCCGGTCAACCCTTGGCGTCATACCAGGTCTCGCCTGTGTGTACATCCACCGAAAGGGGGACGGCCATCCGGCAGGCGCCCTCCATCTCCTCCCGGAGGATGCTGCTGACCCTTTCGACCTCCTCCTGCGGCGCCTCCACGATCAGTTCGTCGTGCACCTGCAGGATCAGCCGGGCGCGGAGGCCTTCCTTTTGCAGACGCTCGTAGACCCGGATCATGGCGATCTTGATAATATCCGCCGCCGTGCCCTGGATGGGCATATTCCGGGCCACCCGTTCGCCGAAATGCCGGAGATTGGCGTTGGAGGAGGACAGCTCGGGCAGGTATCTTCTCCGGCCGAACAGGGTGGTGACATATCCTTTTTCTTTCGCTTCCTCCACCACCCGTTCCATATACCTTTCCACGCCGGGGTAGGTGGCGAAATATCCCTTGATATATTCGTCCGCCTCGGCCCTTGTCACCCCGATGTCCTTGGACAGGGAGAAGGCCCCGATGCCATAGACGATGCCGAAGTTCACCGCCTTGGCCCGGCTGCGCAGCAGGGGGGTGATAAGCGCGGGGGGCATGCGGAAAACCTGGGAGGCTGTGAGAAGATGAATATCGACGCCCTCCTTGAAGGCCTGGATCATGGCCTGGTCGTCGGCCATGTGGGCCAGCACCCGCAGCTCGATCTGGGAATAGTCGGCGTCGCAGAGTACCCAGCCGTCGGCGGCCTTAAAGAATTTCCGCAGCTGCCGTCCCTCCTCCTGCCGCACGGGGATATTCTGGAGGTTGGGCTCGGTGGAGCTGATGCGGCCGGTACGGGTTTCGGTCTGGTTGAAGGTGGAGTGGATACGGCCGTCGGAGCCGGCGGCGTCCTGCAGCCCGTCGCAGTAGGTGGATTTCAGCTTGGCCAGCTGCCGGTACTCCAATAAAAGGGAGACGGCCGGATGCTCGTATCGCAGAGATTCCAGCACCTCCGCGTTGGTGGAATAACCGCTTTTGGTCTTTTTTTTCGGGGGGAGCTTCAGCTTTTCAAACAGGGCCTCCGCCAGCTGTTTGGGGGAGTTCAGGTTAAATGCATACCCCACGTGGCTGTAAATCTGCGCCTCAATTTCCTTTATACGGACGGCCAGCACCTTGCCGTAGGCCGCAATGCCGTCGATGTCGGCGGCGAAACCCCAAAGCTCCATGGAGGCCAGCACCCGGGACAAGGGAATTTCGATTTCCGAGAGCAGCTTTTCCTGGCCGTTTTTTTCGATCTCCCGCCGGAGCCGCGCACAGCAAAGGCTGTGCAAAGCCGCCTCCCTGGCGGCGGGGGGGGCGTCCCCCTTAATTTCCGGGGCGGATACCGCGTATTCGGCGGCAAGCCGGTCGGTTTCATAGGAGTTTGCCGAGGGGCTGGAAAGATAGCCGGCCAGGGCGGTATCAAAGGAAATGGCCGCCGGCTTTATCCCACGCGCCAGGGCGTATTTAAAAATAGCTTTGGCGTCGTGGACCTGTTTTCCTTTGCTTTCATCCGCCAACAGGGCGTGC
>DXVY01000032.1 GCA_019417145.1 Clostridiales bacterium | reverse complement strand
TCTTTTCCGAGAAGGTCAGCAGATATTTCACCGACAGGAAGGGGCGTACCCCATAGGCCTCGATTTCGGGTTGGCTCATGACAAAGCGATCAACGCCCACATAAGGATAGTATTCCATCACTGACGCGGGGACGATGGAATGGAAGGTCTGGATACAGGGATAACCCAAATACATGCCGGTGTTTCGATGCCCCTCATACACGTCGATGCGGTATGCGTCCTTGTCGCCGGGCAGCTCCACATGCGCCTCCAGCAGCCGATCAATAAAGTCGTTTTGTATTTCCTCCTGCGATATCTTGCCGGCGTGGATATAAAACAGGCCGCTACAGGCCGAAACCGCGCAGACGCACGCAACGGTCGCACGGAAAAAGCGGATCTTACGTTTTGCTCGCATGCGAAGCAGGAAGGCCAGAAGAATCAGGGAGAGAAGGGCCAGAGCGCTGAGAAAGATAAATCGATACAAATGGGTATGCCCGCTTCCGCTGTCCTCCCTATACAGGCCCCAGCTCACTACGCGGCCATCCTGAATCTCTCGTGGAAAGAAACCCAGCAATAGCATGAGGCCCAGTGTAATGCTCAGGGTCCACTTAAAAGCGCGGTTCCAGTTCACCTCCCGGTCCTCTAGGCTTATGGCCGTCGCCAGGGCCATCATGAGCACCGGCATGTAGAACCACCGGGCATAATAGGCGGAATTGAAGGTGTAAAAGGCGCTGTTTAGTATGGGGACAAAGGCCATGATGATCAGGGTGATGATCACCCTGCGCAGCCAATGCCGCTTCTTGCACTGCAAAAAACCGATGACCCCCACCATGCTGAACAGGGGAAGCCAGCCGGCCACGGAATACCAATCCACATGGGCGTCAGGCACCATGGTGACGTTTCCCATGATTTCAGGGGGGAAGAAAAAGCTTTGGACGATATTGGGATAGATCAGCTCGTTGCTATACAGGAGTGCGTTCCACCCCGCCCGCAGGGAATCCACGCGGTTATTCTGCATGACGGAAAGGTAGGAGGGGACAAGGATGACCGCGGCCAGGCCCACCCCCAGCAAAATCTCACCGGCAAAGGCCAACAGCCTTTTCAGGGACAGATCCCAGCAGCCGGCAAACATACGGATAAACCAATAGATGACGCAAAAGACCACCATACCCACAAAAAAGAAATAGTTGGTGACGGCGCAGATGAAGACGGCCACGGCCAGCGCCCCCCGGCGGTTATCCGCAATGAATTGCTCCACCGCCAGCAGCAGCACCGGAAAAAACACGATGGCCTCGTGAAAATGGTTGAAAAACAGGTTGTGGATCGAAAAGCCGGAAAAGGCGTAGAGCAGGGCGCCGATCATGGCCGTCCTGGGCGTACGGGTGAATCGCCGGATATAGAAGTAGGCGGTGAAGGCCGACAGGGCGAACTTGAGGATCAGCAGCGGCGCGATGAGATAGGGGACCATCCAGTTGGGAAAGGGAATGGTCAGCCAGAAGAAGGGGCTTCCCAAAAGATAAAAACTGTAGGACCCGATGAAGTTAACGCCAAGGTCGGTGTACCAATTCCAGAAGATTTCCCCCTCCCGCACCATCTGATGGCACATCTGGTAGAAGGGAATCTGTTGATAATTGAAATCCACCCTGTAAAAGAAATAACCCTGCTCCATTATTATGGAGGGCAGGAAGATAACAAGGGCGGTGGCCAGTGCAATCAAAAGGGTTTGCCAGTGCAGCTCCTTACAGGGTCGGGATGTGATCAGCCTTTTATAAGCCGGCCCCCGAGAACAAACGGTGCTTGTCCGGTTGCCGGCTATAGGTATGGTTGCCTCCATTTACTACTCCCCTCTTTCGGTCACAGCGGAAAAGGGGCCCGACAGGACCGGCTCCTGCTGCTTTGCAGACCTGCTTTTCCGAGGGCGCAGGTCGCTTCCCTTAAAATAACGGACGCATTCGATGATGGTCCAGACAAAGATCACCAAATTAATAAGAGAAAAGATAAAATCCAATGTATTTCCCGCCGGCGCCCAGAAGGCCCTGTCGTTATATTGCTGGGACTGCATTACATCCAGCAGCACCAGGAATTGATTGATGAGCGTAATGCCGCTCAGAGCGGCGAAAAGGCCCAGAAATCGTTTGTTTCTGGTGCTTGCCCAGGCCATCAGGGCAAAGGGGATCACCACCACCTGATAGCGCTCGTGCATACGGGTGGTCAGCATAAAAATACACTGCATCATGAGTAGACCGCCCACCCATCCCGAATGGCGGCGGGTTTTCCACCTAAAGAAGGAAAGCAGATAAAGCGTTACTAAAAGTGCCACCGAAAGGAACAGAAAAATATAGCTGAGATGCTGCCAAGTAAAGTCGCCAAAGATGGGCGCGGTATCTTTTATATCATGGGTCCAGTTGAGTCCCAGCAGGCAGTAGAGATTATAGGCATATAAGGAACAGTAGGGGTATTTATCCGCGCTGCCAAAGTAAACGTCAAAGAACAAAAACGGATTTTGTGCGCCGATCACAAAAGGGAAAAAGACCAGCACCACGGTAAGAGCGGCGGACAGCAGCGCCACCACTAGCCGCAGCCAATCGGTTCGGTTGCGGATAAACAGCTCGATCAAAAAAGGAGGCAGAAAGAAAAGACATTGAAATTTGGTCAGACCCGCTGCAGCGAAAGCCACGCAGGCGGCTATGGCCCAGTTTTCCTCCAGGTACCAGAAGGCCAGCAGCAAAAGGAAGGCCATCACGCCGTCGGTTTGTCCCCAGGCCGCCGTGTTGAAGAAAAAAGATGGGTTTAGGCTCCAGAGTATAGCCGCCGCAAGCCCCACCATCCGGCCGTACCGGCGCCGACATATTAGATATAGTAGGGCGGCGCAGGCTACGTCAAAGACGATGGGCCAGAATTTCATCAGCAGCATCTGCATATATATGTTGGCGTCCAGTCCCACAACCTTATATACCAGCCCCACCAGATACAACAGGAATAAATAAAGGGGAGGATAGTCAAGGGATATGCTGTCCATCCGGCCGTAAATGCTGAACAGGCCGTTGTTAGCCGCATCCACGGCCCAGGAGCGGTACCAATAGGTATCATAGGTATTGATAACCCCCATGCCGATCACCAGCCGGGCGGCCAGCGCAAACCCCAACACGCAGATTAGCAGACCTACTATTTGTCGCCGTGTGAAACGGTCGTCCATGGCGGATCCTCCCATAATTGGTATAATCATTGATATTATACCAGCGTATGCTATAATAATAAAGGTTTTTTTCATTGGCCTTTTGTCAATCTTTAATTATGTGTCGCTGAAACGCCATATTGTTGCAATCGGGCGGCCCAGAAGGATGTATAAAGGAGCGATTCATATGTCCAGCCATTTTTACGCCATGCTGTTTCGCATGAAATATATCGAACGGTGGGGCCTTATGCGAAATACCCGGGAAGAAAACCTTTCGGAGCACTCTCTGGAAACGGCCTTTGTGGCCCACGCGCTGGCGGTAATCCACAATCGCCGCCTGTGCGGCGGCGGAGAAGATGCCCTGGATCCGGGGCGGGCTGCCCTGCTGGCCATGTTTCACGATGCGCCTGAGATCATTACCGGCGACCTGCCCACGCCGGTGAAATATTTCAGCAAGGATACGGCGGCGGCTTATAAGCAGATCGAGACGGCCGCCGCAGAGCGGCTGCTTGGGCTTTTGCCCGCTGATTTGCGGCCGGAGTATGAGACGCTGTTGGCGGAGGACAGATGTTACCACCCCATTATAAAGGCTGCGGATAAGATTTGTGCGTACATCAAATGTATCCAGGAAGAAAAAATGGGCAACAGCGAGTTTCGGGTGGCCGGAGAAACCATTCGGCAAGGCATTGTCGCCATGAACCTGCCGGAAGCGGATATTTTTATGCGGGAATTTCTGGAGGGATTCGGGCTTACGTTGGATGAGCTGACCAGGGGAGAGTAGGACTCGAAAATCATGGAGACTTGCACAAAAAGGGCGAAGCATGTATAGTAAGGTAAGCGGATACACAAGGAGGGAGGGGGATTCGTGTGGAATAGAAAGGCGCTAAAGCTACAGGCCAGACGGGTCTTTAAGCCCCATTATTGGCGGGTGATCATGGTTTGTCTCATCGCGGCGCTGATTACCGGGGAATACGGCGCCACGCTCTGGGCCTTTAACGCCTATGACGCCTCCGATATGCAGGAAGGCGTATTAAAGACCACAATATATACGACGCAGCGCACCAACGCGGACATTATTGAGGATTTGATTCGTATGGCCATAGAGGGCGGGGAGGCTGCGGACGAGCAGTCCCCGGAGCCCGCACCTCGGACAGAGGATGACGGCCCCCAGGTGATTCAAAAGAATTCCCGGGGCGTGCTGGCCAGCCTTGTGAACAATATCACCCAGTCCGGCTCCATTGCGCTTGGCGTTGTGGACTCCCTCAGTCAGATGCTCTTCCAGGGAAAAACCGTATTGGGCTTTGTGGCCCTTTTGGGAGCGCTAGTCAGCTTCCTTTGGTGGTTTTTTGTTAAAAATCTGCTTGTGGTAGGGGAAAGGCGCTTTATCATGGAGCGGCTGACCTATCCGGATACCGGCATCCGGCGGGTGCTGCTTACCGTCCGGGTAGGCAAGATATGGAACACGGCCAAAATTATGTTTATGCGCTCCTTTTATCTGGCGCTTTGGAATTTTACCATTGTGGGCGGCGTTATCAAGGGCTATTCTTATATGCTGGTGCCCTTTATACTGGCCGAGAACCCCGCTGTCAGCCGAAAGGCGGCTTTCAGCCTGTCCAAAACCATGATGCGGGGCAATAAGTGGCGGGCCTTTGTGCTTTCCCTCTCCTTTTTGCCCTGGCAGCTTCTGAATATCTGTACCTTTGGCGTGCTCAACGTCCTGTGGGTAAATCCGTATATGACGGCCGCCGAGGCGGCCCTGTATAAGACGCTGCGCGCCAAAGCGATTGAGGACCAGATCCCCTACTATGAAGCGCTTGGAGACGCCCCTTTGTTTGCCCCGGAAGAAGGGCAGGAGGTTCTGCGCTACCCCGACGGAGCCTTTTTTCTGCCGGAGAAAAAACGCCGCAAATGGATCCGCACGGATTTCCGGCGAGACTACAGCTTCTGGTCCATTGTGCTTATCTTTATGACCTTTTGCATCGCCGGCTGGCTTTGGGAAGTGATCCTGGGACTTTCGTCCGAGGGCTTTGTCAATCGCGGCGTACTCCACGGGCCCTGGTTGCCTATTTACGGCTGCGGAGGCGTGGGGGTGCTGCTGGCGCTTAAAAAGGTTCGAGATCATCCCCTGCTGGTCTTTGTTCTCACGGTTATCCTCTGCGGCGCGCTGGAATACGGCACCGGTTGGGCGCTGGAGGCGCTCACCGGCACCAGGTGGTGGGACTACTCCGGGTATTTTCTCAACCTAAACGGCTATATCTGCGCCGAGGGACTGCTGGTTTTTGGGTTGGGCGGCTGCGCGGCCATCTATTTTGCCGCCCCTATGCTGGACGATCTTTTTCGAAAGATTCCGTCCGGATGGAAGCAGGTTATCTGCGTTGTGCTGCTATGGCTGTTCTTCAGCGATGTAATCTATTCCTTCTTCTTTCCCAATACGGGCAAGGGTATAACCGATTATGACTACGTGGTGGAAGCGCTATGCGCCGCCTGCGGCGCGCGGGGCTTCATAGTCCTTTGATTATCAGCGGCTCCGTTAGGCGATACGCCTTGCGGGGTCGCTTTTTTTCTAAAAAATTCCGATTGCGTTTGCTTTTCATGCGAGCATATTTTTCTTTTATTGACAGATACTACAAGTACCTGCAAATCCATTGACCGCCGGAAGGCGGCCGCCCCCATAAAATATTATTTATCTTGTAAATTGGAGGAGTCTGGCTTATGAAAGCAACCGGAATCGTAAGACGCATCGACGACCTGGGCCGGGTCGTTATCCCTAAGGAAATACGCCGTACCATGCGCATCCGCGAGGGGGATCCGCTGGAAATATATACCGATAACAACGGCGAGGTAATATTTAAAAAGTATTCCCCGGTGGGAGAACTGGCTACCTTTGCCTCGCAATACGCCGAGGCGTTGGTCAAGAGCACGCCCTGCCCGGTGGTCATTTGCGATCGGGACCATTGTATCGCAGCTGCCGGCATCGCCAAAAAGGAGGTGCTGGAACGGCGGGTATCGGTACAGCTGGAGGAGATCATGGAGGGCCGCCGGCTGGTAACCGCCGGCAAGGAGGATGCCCGCGGCATGACCGCTCTGGAGGGCGTGGACCGACAGATCGGGGTGGCCGCCCCCATTGTGGCATCCGGGGACGTTTCCGGCGCGGTGGTTCTGCTGGCAGACGGGCAGAGCCTTCCTACCGACAGCGATATCAAGCTGGCCCAAGTGGCCGCCGCCTTCCTGGGTCGTCAGATGGAAAGCTGACGGCCGCAAAACAAAATCATGGCGAGAATCCCTGGCCGCGGTATATCCGCGGCCTTTTTGCGCCCGGCGGAAGGGGGCTGTCTGTGGGAAAAGGTCCTTGACCCCAAAGATTCCACATGCTATAATAACTTTGATTGTGGATTTGTGTGGATTTTTGCAGAAAGGATTAGGTGGTACGCCTATGTTGACGGAAGAAAGGTATCGGGCGATTTTGGAGCAGCTGGGCCGGCAAGAAACGGTGCGGGTCAGCGAGCTTTCGGCGCGTTTCGGCGTGTCCATTGAGACCATCCGCCGGGATCTTACATATCTGGAGGAGCAAAACCTGCTTCGGCGGATCCACGGCGGTGCGGTGCGGACGGGCGCGCCCGTAGAGATGACCGGCCGGGAGGAACGGCGCGCCACCCACTGGGAGGAAAAGCTGGAGTTGGGTGAGACGGCCTGCCAGCTGGTGCAGGAGGGGCAGGTGGTCACAATGGACGCCAGCACCACCAACCTGGCGGCGGCTATGGCGATGAAAAAACGGTTTCACAGCCTGACGGTCATCACCAATTGCCTGCCGGTCATTAATGAGCTGGCCACGGCGCCAGGCTTCACCCTCCTTATACCGGGCGGCGTTTTCCGACCGGCAGAGCAGTCGATTGTAGGCGCCCTGGCGGAAGAAAATATGGACGCCTTCCACGCCGACGTGGGCTTTATTAGCATGAGCGGCGTCTCCCTTTCCGGCGGGCTCACCGACTTTGGCATGGAGGAAATATCCATTAAGAAAAAGATTATGAAAAATACCGCCGTCAACTATGTGTTGGCCGACAGCAGCAAGTTTGAGCGGATTTCCATGGTCCGGATCGGCGCCCTCCAGGACGTGGACGGCATTGTAACCGATTCCCGGCTTCCCGCGTCTATAGAAGACGCTTACCGCAAAAAGGGGATCGCCATTTATCATAAGGAGCGCATTCGCAAATAAATCCACAAAAACAAAAATAAATCCATAAAAACAGATTGCATATCCAACCGCCATGTGTTATATTGATGCCAGAAAATCGTCTCTAAAGGATGAAACACGAGGAGGATGGATTATGATGAGGATAACCCGCAGACTGTCCCGCTGGATTGCGGGGGCCCTTTCCCTGGGCCTTTTGTGCGGCATGACGGTGTTCCCGTCGGCGGCTCAATCCCCCACCCTGAAGCTGGAGAAAACGGAGTATGTGCAGGGGGAGGAAATAAGGGCCCATTACACAGGCGCCAGCCAAAAGGACTGGATCGCCATTTATAAAAAAGGGGAGGAACCAGGCGCGGGCGGCCCTATGGCGACGGTATATGAGTACACGGAAAAAACCGGTCAGCCGGACGGCGTTATGGATTTTAAGGATACCGACCGGGGGGATGTGAAAGAATTGGCGCCCGGGGAGTATATGCTTTATTTTTTGAAAGACGACGGCTATGAAATACTTGCGGAGGAGTCCTTTGTCATGAAGAGCAGCGCATCCATCTCCACCGATAAGGAGAGCTATCCCGTAGGAGAGCGGCCGGTGTTCCGGTATACGGGCAGCACCCATCCGGACAGCTGGCTGGGCGTCTATGCCGCGGATAATAACACGCCCGCCAACGGCAACCCGTCTCTGGTGTGGCAGTATACCCGCAATATAGGCCAGCCGGACGGTTCCACCGATCTTGGTTCGCCCGACAGCTCCTCTCCCATGACCATGGCGGCGCTTCCCGCCGGGGATTACTATGCCTACCTTTTTGCGGACGGCGGCTACACGATTATAGCCAGCTGTTCCTTTGCGCTGCAGGCGCGGGATCCGGCGTCCTGCCCGGCCCCCGTCGGCGTGCGGTATGACCGGACGGCCCAGCGCCGAGGATACGCCGACGGCAGCGTGACCATCACCCGGGCGAGAGACGCGGAAGGCCTCACCGGCTATCGGCTATATTGGGGTGATGAGGATGGCGTTCTGCCGGACTATACCTATATCCCGGTAAAAGACAATGGGGAGCGCACGGTGGAGCACAAGCTCAATGCCAACACCATGATTCCTTATGACGCCACCTGCCTGTACGCCTATGCGGTGTACGACGGCGATACCCAGTCGCCCGAGGCGGCCGTCTACCACCTGCCGGCCGACAGCGCGGCAGAGGAGGAAGAACCCCTCTACTCCTTCCAGATTTTTTCCGACACCCATATTCAGTCCGACCCGAATCATCTGCATAACCGGCACCTGCGCATGGCCTTGGCCGATATTCAGAAGACCGACCCGGACAGCATCGCCATATTCCACGTGGGCGATGTGACCGATAACGGAGAAGTGGGGCAGTATCAGCAGTACAATGAAATCGTCAACAGCTTTGAGGGCCTTCCCTATATCTATTGTACCCCGGGCAACCATGATCTGCGAAACGAAACCTATGATGCGGCCATCGACCGCTTTTGGGAAAATACCAACGCGCCCCGTGGCTATTATTCGAAAAAAATTGGGGACGCCACCTTTATTATGCTGGGCTCCCAGGATCTGGACAATTGGGACCTAGACCGCTCTGCCGCCCATTTGAAAGACGATCAGATAGAGTTTCTAAAGGCCGAATTGGAAAAGGCGGCCGACGGCATGCAGCCCATATTTGTTTTTCTACACCAGCCGCTGTACAATACCGTATCCGGCTCGCTGCCCGGCCAGAACTGGCATGGGGTGGACAGGGATGCCGAAATGCGGGAGATATTCAGGCAGTATCCCCAGGTTATTTTTACCACCGGACATACCCATTGGGAGCTGGATGCCAAGAGTCCCATGTACGCGGGAAACGGCGTGGACGCCAACATGTTCAACGACGCGTCGGTGGGCTACCTCTGGACCGACGAGGACACCGGCAAGGAGGGAAGCCAGGGCTACTATGTGGAGGTATACGCTCATAAGGTGCTGGTCAGAGGTCGGGATTTTGTAAACGGCAAGTGGATACCGGCCGCTCAGTTCATCGTGGACATTACCCAGAATATCAAGGGGCTGACCGCCCAGGTCTCCGAAGAAGAGGCGGGGCTGATCGCCCGAAAGGAGCAGATTGAAGCCCTGCTTTCGGATATCGAATCCCTGCCGGCCGACCGCCGGGCGGAATATCAGGCGGAGGAGGGGAAGCTCCAAGGTCTGTTCCAGCGGGCCAAAGCACTGGAGACGGCGGTGACCGACCTGGGGGAGGATATCGATGCCCTGCCCGCCCCGGAAACGGTGAAACCTGCGGACAAGGCGGCCGTTTCGGCGGCCTGGCGGGCTTATGAAGCCCTGAACGAGGAGCAAAAGGCCCTGTTGGGGGATGCGGCCGTCCAGAAGCTCACGGCCCTGAAGGAGCGAATCGATGGGATGGAGGATCCGGCGGTTCTTATGGGCGACCTGGATGGCGACGGCGAGGTGACCATTGGCGATGTGATGGAGGCCTGCAAGGTCATGGCCCGGGAGTCGGCGGGGACGGATCCGTCAGATGCGGAGATGGAGAGCGGGGACCTTGACGGCGACGGGGTGATTACCATCGCCGATATTATGGAGATCTGCAAGGTGCTGGCTCGACAGTCATAGAATAGCAGACCGGCGTCGCTTTTCGGCCGATGGGATTTCCCCGGCGGGAAAGCGGCGCATGCCCGGTAGCGCGCAAAGCGGTCGGCCGGCGTTTGTAAATATTTAGGGTTGACAAACCTGTGAGCGGCGCATATAATACTATCAAATCTATACCTGCTTTTGTAAAAGACTATGACGGGAACAAGATGCGGAGGCTTTCGCTTTCAGAGAGTCGGCGGCCGGTGCGAGCCGACAGGGAACCCTGCATGTATAGCTCATCCCCGAGTCGTCCGCCCGATGGGTTTAAACTGCGTAGGGCGGGACGGTTGGCTCCGTTACAGGCCGGGCCTTGATAGAGGCTAACGAGGGCTGTCTCATGGACGGCTGAACAAGGGTGGTACCGCGTGGAATTTTCTCCTCGCCCCTTTTACCGGGGGCGGGGATTTTTTTATTCCCTCTTCCGGAACTTCTATCAAAACAGTCGCAGGCATGGAGATAGAACAAAAGGAGGAATTTCCCATGAGTAAAATGAAAGCCGGAGCGGCCAAGTACATTCCCTTCCAGCAAATCGACCTGTCTGACCGCCAGTGGCCGGGCAGGGTCATCGACAAAGCGCCCATCTGGTGCAGCGTGGATCTGCGAGACGGCAACCAGGCCTTGGTGGATCCCATGAATATGGAGGAGAAGCTGGCCTTTTTCCACACCTTGTGCGACGTGGGATTTAAGGAAATCGAGGTGGGTTTCCCCTCGGCTTCTGAAACCGAGTACGAAATTTGCCGGGAGCTGATCGAAGGCGGGCACATTCCCGATGACGTGACCATCCAGGTGCTGGTACAGGCCCGGCCCCATTTGATCAAAAAGACCTTTGCGGCCATTAAGGGCGCGAAAAACGTCATTGTGCACTTTTACAACTCCACCTCCACCCTCCAGCGCAAGGTGGTCTTCCACAAGGATATGGCCGGTATCATCCAGATCGCCGTGGACGGCGCCAGGCTGATCCGGGAGCTGACCGAAAGCTTTGAGGGGGACTGCAACATACGATATGAATACTCACCGGAAAGCTTTTCCGGCACCGAGATGGACAACGCGGTGGATATCTGCGCCGCCGTGCTGGACGCCCTGGGGGCAACGGCCGAGAATAAGGTTATTCTCAATCTGCCCAATACGGTAGAAATGTGCACGCCTAACACCTTTGCCGATCAGGTGGAGTACTTCATCCGCCATCTGCCGGGGCGGGAACGGGCTGTCATCAGCATCCATCCCCATAACGACCGGGGCACCGGCGTGGCTGCCACCGAGCTGGCCCTGCTGGCCGGCGCCGAGCGGGTGGAGGGTACGCTCTTCGGCAACGGTGAGCGCACCGGTAACCTGGACATTGTGACCACGGCCCTGAACATGTACACCCAGGGGGTGGATCCTGCTCTGGACTTGACCGATATTCCGGCCTTGCGGCAGATGTATGAACGCTGCACCAAAATGCATGTACACGAGCGGCATCCATACGCTGGCGAGCTGGTCTTTACAGCCTTCTCCGGCTCTCATCAGGATGCCATTAACAAAGGCACAGAATATATGAAGACCTCCCATACCCACAAGTGGGAGATACCCTATTTGCCCATTGATCCGGCGGATATTGGACGGCAGTATGAGCCTATTATCCGTATTAATTCCCAGTCGGGAAAGGGCGGCGCTGCCTTTGTCATGCAGCACGCCTTCGGCTTATCCCTGCCAAAGGAAATGCATCCCGAATTCGGCGCCATGGTCAAAGCGCGCTGCGACCAGCTGGGCAGGGAGCTTTCCAATGACGAACTTATGCAGGTTTTCCGAGACGGCTATGTGGACGCGCCCCAAAAGTATCGCTTGGCGCAGTACGACCTGACCGGCGCGTCATCTTCGGGCGGCAGCGTCGGGTTCACTGGCGTGATCCAGGCGGACGGTAAGGATATACAGGTTTCGGGTAAGGGAAATGGTCCTATTGACGCCTTCTTCAGCGCCCTGCACGGCGCCGGTATTGACGGATACCGGTTTGTAAACTACAGCGAGCATGCGATTTCTTCGGGCGCCGACTCCCAGGCCATCGCCTATATCCAGCTAAAGACGGCTGACGGCGGCAGCATCTTTGGCGTGGGAATCGACCATAGCATCAATGTGGCTTCCATCAAGGGCGTGCTTAATGCAATCAACCGAGCCGAGATGGGAAAATAAAAGGACAAGGGAAAGGCGGGCATGGAAACTCCATGCCCGCCCTTATATTATTTCTCATCCGCGCTTTTTCGCAAGGTCGCGGCCGCCTCTACCGCTTCCAGTCGATAGATCTCTGCTCGTCGGATATATCGTGAGAGTCCATGGGGTTGCCCCGCCTGCTCCCCAGCCTGAATTAGGGCTAATTCCATGCTGTGAAAGGCGTCAACCATAGCTGCATACCCCTCCTGCGTCGCCGCAAAAAAGGGCAGCGTGTGACTGTTGGCGTAGGCGGTCAGTCGATTGAGCTTCTCCTTGGCAAGAAAAAACCTTCCCTGGTACCCGGCCAACGCCTCCAGAGGATCGGTCGGCCAACCCTCGGGCGGCGGGGCAAGGGCTTCCATAATATCGCTTAGCCCCTGGGAAAAGGCCGCGGCCTGTGATCCGTCGCCTTTGCAGACGGCGGCGGGACCGTTCAGGACCGTATAGGTGGCATCCAGTTCGGTCCGAACCCGCCCCCCATGCAGGGCTGCCCCGGCGACTAGCAACAACAGCTCCATTAAGAGGACGCAGGCCACGCCCCTGCAAAGATACAGGGCCGGCCGGCCTGATTTTTCCGACGCCTGCCCCACTGCTTTGGTA
>DXVY01000319.1 GCA_019417145.1 Clostridiales bacterium | reverse complement strand
TTCCAGCCCCCAGCGGCTGAGCATAATATGCCAGGGGGATATGGCGGTCAGGGCCATGCCTATGAGGGCCGGCCGTATGCCCGCCGTGCGTTTGAGGATCAGATAGACCAGGACAATGGACAATAGGCCAAACAAAAGGTTTACCATGCGCACGCTGGCCGTGTTCAGCCCCATCAGGGCGATAAAGGGCATGGAGAGGTAGGCGTATAAAGCGTTCTGTCCGCTGCCCCAGGCGATGAGGTGGACGGGCAGCCGGATGCCGTTGCGGTCCACGCCGTAATGGAGGATGGACCAGGCGTCGTATCCGATGGAGGCCTCGTCCTGGTTCAGGCCGGCGGGATGGCCGGGGAATAGCGCCAGGCGCAAAACGCCGCCCAACAGGAAAATGGCCAAAAACCAAAGGAGGGTTTTATACTTTCTTAAAAAGGAAGGAGAACCAAGCGAGGCGGACGTCTGCATGGGCTACCCTTCTTTCCGCTGTTGTTTTCTTCCATGATAGCATACCCGCCGCACGGATGCAATTTCTTTGGATGTCGTCTTTCATAAATGCTATGAAATATTCGCGCCTATCCCCTATTATTTCGGCAGATTCTCCCTCTTGCGAAACGGTGGGAATAGGAGTAAAATAGGAAAAAATAATCTGAGGAAACCGGGCCGTCCCTTGGACGCGCTGTCCTCGGGCTGCATTCTTTGGCAAGGATGGCAGCCGCGCCGCACAAAATGGGGCGCGGGTGTGAAAATGTAGGCAGGGTAATCACGCCGGCTGCGGGGCCTTTGGGCCGGGCATGGGGGGCGGACCTGTTGGATTGGCCCTTTTTAGGGTATGCTTTGTCTGCAAGACGGCGCGGCGGTTTCCGCTGGCCGTCTTTTTTCATTTTGCAGCAACGCAGGTAGTTTACGAAAGCGAGGGTGACGCATATGACCGAGGAAAAAATCTATCTCACGCTGGAAAACGGCCGGGTGTTTACCGGTCGTCCCTTTGGCGCGGCGGGGGAGGTAACGGGCGAAATCGTTTTTACCACCGCCATGACCGGGTATCTGGAGACCATCACCGATCCCAGTTACTGCGGGCAGATGGTGGTGCAGACCTTTCCCCTGATCGGCAATTACGGCGTGATTCCCGAGGACTTTGAAAGCCCCCGTCCCCGGCTGGCCGCCTATATTGTGCGAGAACACTGCGAGGCGCCCTCCAACTTCCGCTGTAAGGGCAGGCTGGACGACTACCTGAAAAGGGAAGGGGTCGTAGGGCTGTACGGCATCGATACCAGGGAGCTGACCCGTATCATCCGGGAGCATGGGGTCATGAACGCCAAAATCACCCGGGAAGCCCCCGACCTGCCGGCCGTGCAAAAGGAGCTGGCCGCCTTCGCCGTGCGGGGCGCGGTGGAGCAGGTGAGCATTGAAAAGGCGGAGCGTTACGCACCGGAGGAAATAAAGCGGCGGGTGGCGCTGTGGGATTTCGGCGCCAAGCGGAACATTCGGCGGGAGCTGGTCAGCAGGGGCTGCGAGGTGATCTGCCTGCCCCAGAGCGCCACGGCCCGGGAGA
>DXVY01000318.1 GCA_019417145.1 Clostridiales bacterium | reverse complement strand
GCCGCGCTGGAACGACTCTGCTTTTCCGCGCCCTGGTCGGAGGCCTCCTTTCGCTCGGCCATGAACAGCGGCGTCGCCCTTTTCCTGGCCCTTTGCAGGAAAGATCAAATGACCGGCTACGCCGGCGTACAGTTGGTGGCCGACGAGGGCTATGTGACCAACATCGCCGTCCATCCCGACAGCCGCCGCCAGGGGGCGGACGGGCGCTGGTCCATGCCCTGCTGGACCTGGGGCGGGAACGGGGACTTGCCACCCTCTCGTTAGAGGTGCGCCCCTCCAACCTGCCCGCCGTGGCCCTATATACCGCCGCCGGCTTTGTGGAAGCGGGCAGGCGTAAAAATTTTTACTGCCATCCTACCGAGGACGGGCTGATCTACACTTACTATTATAATAAATAGAGGAGCTCTTCAAATGCATATCAGACAAGCGACCCCCGCCGATTACGACGAGATTTATACCCTGGTCAAGACCGCCTTTTCCACCGCCCAGGTGTCCGACGGAACCGAACAGGATTTTGTGCTGGAGCTGCGCCGCCGCCCCGGTTTCCTCCCCGAACTGGAACTGGTGGCGGAAGAGGACGGCCGGCTTTTCGGCCATATCATGTTAACCCGGCAGGAGGTAAAGGGCCGGCAGGTAAACGCCCTGCTGCTGGCCCCCCTCTGCGTGGAAATCGGCCGCCGCGACAAAGGCCTGGGCGGACAGCTGATCTGGGAGGGCGCCCGGCTGGCCGAGGACATGGGCTATACCGCTGTTTTTCTCATGGGCAATCCCGCCTATTACGGTCGGTTTGGTTTCCGACCGGTGACGGATTTTAACCTGGGCAACGACACCGACGTACCCGACCCATTCGTCCAGGCCAAAGAGCTGGTTCCCGGCGCGCTGGACGGAAAGGGCGGATCGGTCTATCTGGCATAATCATGGACGCACAGCCGCTGCAACGGCGTGGTCACATGCTTGAAAAGGACGCTTCTTTGGAAGGAAGATGAACAATATGCGCGAACCCATCAAAATACTGGCCATTGAATCCTCCTGCGACGAGACGGCCGCCGCCGTGACGGAGGGCCGGCAGGTTTTATCCAGCGTGGTGGCCTCCCAGATCGAGGAGCATAAGCTTTACGGCGGCGTGGTGCCCGAAATCGCCTCCCGGCGGCACGCCGAGGCCATTGTGGGCGTCTGTAGCCAGGCGGTGGAAGAGGCCGGTTGCGCCCTTTCAGACATAGACGCCGTGGCCGTCACCGCCGCGCCCGGCCTGATCGGCGCGCTTCTGGTGGGGGTCAACTTCGCCAAGGGGCTGGCCCTGAGCTTACATAAGCCCCTGATCCCCGTTCACCATCTGCGGGGCCACATCGCCGCCAACTACATCGCCCACCCCGATTTGGAACCGCCCTTCCTCTGCCTGCTGGTCTCGGGTGGGAACAGCCTGATTGTGGAGGTGACCGACTATACGTCCTTCCGGGTCGTGGGTCGCACAAGGGACGACGCGGCCGGGGAATGCTTTGACAAATCCGCCCGGGCCCTGGGGATGCCCTATCCCGGCGGGGTGCATCTGGATAAAATTGCCGAAACCGGAGACCCTAATACCTATACC
>DXVY01000317.1 GCA_019417145.1 Clostridiales bacterium | reverse complement strand
TGCTCCAGGCGCGTTATCTGGGCGGCAATGTTTCGGATATGGCGCAGAATGATGCGGTTTTCTTTGGTCCCTTCCTGCAGCGCCCGGGTAACATCGAAGGAGGTTTGGGACTGGAACTCGGTGCGATCGGAATAAAAGGCGGCGCCGGTAAACGCGGAACCGTTCTCGTCCGCCTGCGGGTCCGTCGGCACCATCCAGTGCCAGCTGAATGTGACGATTCCTCCCTGCTTATGCCAACGGATGGCGTCCGTGACCTGGTGGTCATCACCGAGGCCCTCCTCCAGGCCGAGAAAATCATAGCCGCGCAGGGCGGCCAGCTTGCCGGTTTCCTGATAGACGGTTTGGGCCTCATAACCCTCCGGGCCGTACATCTGCTGGCCGCTGAGAATCCCATGGCCGTAAAGGGTGCGCAGATAGGCATACAGCTCCCGCACAGCTTCGTTGGCGTGGCGGGAGACCAAAGTGTCGTGCATAAAGGTGCCTCCTTACTGATAGAGCTTGACCGGACCGATCAGCCCAGTGGGATCCTGTGGGAAGAATTTGTCAAAGGGATTGCTGTGTTCGGCTTTTACCAGGGTGTTGATCACTTCGATGACCAGATGATTATCGCGCTGGCGCAGCAAATCGGCCGGTATGGCGTAGCGATAGGGCGGGCAGATACGGGTGGCCAGCTTTTGCTCGTTGAGAAACACTGTGGCGGTTTCATAGACATCCCCCAAATCCAGCAGGGCGGCCTGGCCGGGCGCGGCGTCGAACGTCGCCGTGTACCGGATGGTTCCGGAAAAATCCGGAAGCTTATCGGGAGCGGCCAGGTTAACCAGCCGGGTATAGGGCAGAGGGCGAAAATCCGGATAGGTCTCCGCCGCGGCGATTTCCCAGCAATCCGGCAGGGTGCGCGCCGACTGGAAATCGGAGGGAGCGATTTTTTTCTGCAGGTTGGCCGGCAGCTTGTCGCTAAGTATCAGGCATATGCTTTCATAGGGCTGCAGCGTCCAGTGAAAGCGGCAGTGTCCGCCGCTGCGCTGCTGTTCCACGCTGTAGACGGTATCTTCCATGGGATCGTAGGCGAACACGGGCAGCGGAAGCCGCACGGACATGGAACAGGCGGCTTCGTGCTGGGTGCTTTGATTGATCAGCAGATAGAAATGCGTCCCCTCTTTTTCATAGTGGGTGCAGAGAACGTCGGGATTATAGTCGGATAAGAGAAAGTCACAGGCCCCCGTGGCGGCCATGGCGGCCGCCAATTGCTCATACGCCACAATGGAACAGGAACTGTAGTCCACCTGGCCGCCGTCGTAGCATCGCTGCGGGAACCCTCTCATGAAGTAAACCGGGAGGCCCTGACCGGCCAAGGCGGTGATTTTGGCCGCCACCGGATAGGGAAGCTGCTGGGCGTAGGGAACGACCAGGGCGGCATAGGTTTCCTCCCCGACCCGCAGGGCGCGCTTGCACAGCGAGCAGTTTTGCTCATCCAGCAGGCTGTCGCCAGGCAGGACATCGCAGTCAATTTGGCACTGCATCAGCGCTTTTACCACTTTTTCGAAGGGATCGCAACCGTTGGGGCCGCTGCCCCATTCCGCCTCCGCGTGATACAGGAC
>DXVY01000316.1 GCA_019417145.1 Clostridiales bacterium | reverse complement strand
CGTTGGTAGCCGTGCACCGCACGGCGGGACGCCTCTGGAACGGAGGAAATTTGCGGCGGGCCGTGCCCGCACCCAGACGCGGGTAGCTGGGTGGATACGGGGACTAAGAAAGCCCGGTAACTATACCCGGTAAGGTGTGACAAGAAGCGGCGGGCCGTGCCCGCACCCAATCGTTGTATACCTGAGTGGAAAGGTTTCCCTTATAGGCTCGGTGCCTACACCATTCGGACGGGGCCCTTTGGTTTGGCAGAGCCCGCTCCCAGACGTACGGCGGCCGGACGGGAGGAAAAAAACGTATAAGGGTAGACGTCCGTACCCGGGGGCGCAAAAAATGCATAAAAACAGGGCGGCAGAGGATTCTGCCGCCCCGTAAAGAAAAAGAAGAGGGAAGAAAGCGATATTTTAGCCAATTGTATTCACATTGTTGCTGCCTAGGGTCACCGTGGCCTCATAATACCGGCCGCTGCGATAGATGGTCAGGGTGACCTGCTCACCGGGGCTGCACTGGGAGATAGCCGAGTTCAGGGTGGTATAGCTGGATATGGTGGTATCGTTAAATTCGGTTATGATATCTCCCCGCTGGATGCCGGCCTCCGCAGCGGGGCCGCCGGAGGTCACATTCTGGACCACCGCGCCGGTGGGATAACCCAGCATTTGCAGGGTTTGGGCGTCATAGGTGGTGCTGATTTCCAGCCCCAAATAGGGGGTGGGTTCGTTTTCCTTGGAGATGATCTGCTGGCAGGTTTCAATGACCTGGTTGATGGGGATGGCGAAGCCCATGCTCTCATAGCCGGAGGACACCAGCTTGACGCTGTTGACGCCGATCACCTGCCCCTTGGAATTGACCAGCGCGCCGCCCGAGTTGCCGGGATTGATGGCCGCGTCGGTCTGGATCAGGTTGAGCTGTTCACTGTTTTCGGTGGTGATTTTACGGTTGAGGCCGCTGATGACGCCGTAGGTCACCGAGCCCATAAAATCCAGTCCGCCGGGGTTGCCGATGGCGACCACATATTGGCCCACGCTCAGGTCGTCGGAATTGCCGAATTCCGCGGCGGGCAGACCGGTCTTATCAATTTTGAGCACGGCCAGGTCATAGCTGATATTGTAGCCGACAATCTTGGCCTCGATGCCGTTCTCGGTGTCGCTGGGCAGGTAGACCTCCACCTTGGCGCTCTGCATGCCGGCCTGCTCGGCGGCGGCCTGGATCACGTGGTAGTTGGTAATGATATAGCCGTCCTGCGTATAGATGATGCCGGAGCCCTCGCCGGTGGACTCACCCTGGCTTCCAAAGATGCCGATGGAGGCGGCGGTGGTGCGGATGCCCACCACGCTGGGACCCACCTTTTCGGCCACGGCCTGCACCAGGTTCTCAACCTCGCCCTGGATGCTGATGGTCTGGGCCGTACCGGTGCTGCTGGAGGAGGCGGTGGAGGCGGTATCGTCGGTCTGCTCATAGAGCCGGCTGGTCAGGGCGAATCCGCCGGCCCCGGCGCCCGCGCCGATGACGGCGGCGGCCAGGGCGCAGGCGATAAAGGCCCTGGCGGTGAAATGCTTTTGAGCGGGCTTCTTTTCCTTTTTGGGCTTGGGAGTCTTGACCGGT
>DXVY01000315.1 GCA_019417145.1 Clostridiales bacterium | reverse complement strand
CGCTTATGGGCGGAGGGGGCGCAGTGCAGCCCCGCCCGACAGGCGATGCCCGCCTTGTCCAGCAGCGCCGCCGTTTCCGGGCTGGTAAGGCCGGCCAGATTAAAGCTGAGCACCGGCGCGTAGAGTCCCTGGACCGGTCGACCGGTATATAGGCGGGCCGCGGACATTTCCTCCAAAGCGTCATACAGCCTGGTCACCAAACGGAGCTCGTGGGCGTAGATGCGAGAGACGCCCTTTTTTTCCACAAAGTCGATGCCAGCGCCTATGCCTATAATTCCGGGGGTATTGATGGTGCCGCTCTCCAGCCGCTCCGGCAGATCGGCCGGCTGTTCCAGGCTGATGGAATCGGTGCCTGTCCCCCCCTCGATCAGAGTCCCCGGCAGATCGGCGGCGCAAATCAGCAGGCCGGTGCCCATGGGGGCATAAAGGCCCTTATGGGTGGCCACACACAAATAATCAATACACATATCGCCCATATGAATAGGCAGGATGCCCGCGGTCTGGGCCGCGTCCACGGCGAAAAGGATCCCGCGTTCCCGGCAGACCCGGCCGATTTCTGCAATGGGCAACACGGCGCCGGTCACGTTGGAGGCATGGGTGCAAATAACCAACCTGGTGTTGGGCCGCATCGCGCGGATGAAGGAACGCAGGGTGGCCTCCTGGTCCTCAAAAATCACCTCGGCCAAATCGTAAAGCACGCCGTTTTGCCGGCTCATCCGATGGAGCGGCCGCATGACGGCATTGTGCTCCAGGGACGAGGTAACCACATGGTCACCCGATTTCAGCAGCCCCTTGAGCACATAATTGATGGAGGCCGTACAGTTGGGGGTAAAAATCACCCGTTCCTCCGACGGCGCGCCAAAAAAATGCGCCGCCCTTTTGCGGCAGGCATAGACGGCTTCAGCGGCTTCTACAGACATGCGGTGCCCGCTTCGGCCCGGATTGGCGCTGTAGTCCCGCAGCGCGGCGGACACCGCTTCCCGCACAGCCGCCGGCTTAGGGCTGGTAGTAGCCGCGTTATCCAAATAGATCATTGTATGCTTCTCCTATCTGCCGCTTTACGACGGCACAGGCGTCTTCCGTCTCCCTTAAGCGGCCTCCGGAGACCCGTCGCTGTGCCGCGGCCGTCCATTTACAGGCGGGCGGCCCATCCTTTTTTAGGCGGATTCCCGGCATCGCCGTCCGCAGCAGGCCTTGGGGCGCAATCTAATGCTCCATGGTCAGCACCTGCTTGGGCCGCAGGCCGCCCCGCCCCAAGGCCTGCATGATTTCCTCCAGCTCGCCCTTCACGTGCAGGCTGTAGCTGCATCCTAGCCGGTCGATCTGATTAGAAGTGCGCTGCATAAAAACCTGATACCCTCCCCTTCGCAAAAGGTCTCTGCCGCGCATCGCATGGGTGATGGAGCCCATGACCAATACATACTGCTTCATGTTTTCCCTCCTTTCTGGCGCCAGGAAAACAATATATCGAAAAGCTGCCCGCAGCAGACAGAATTCCATTAACCAGTTTATGCGGGGAACGGGCAATTGGGCATAAAAAGGCTGGTGCCAAGATTTGCACCGCCCAGTAAAAACGGACAATAGACAAAAGGCCCCCTAATGTAGGAAAATAGAACTA
>DXVY01000314.1 GCA_019417145.1 Clostridiales bacterium | reverse complement strand
TCCAGATGTTTTGCGATGGCTTTATTGGCCTGATCGGTGGTAAGGCCCTGGAACATCCCCGCGTCGGCGGTAAGCACACCCTTATGATCCACCGGCACCACCATGGGCAGCTCCTTATAATTCCGGCAGACCTCAAAGTCCTCAACACCGTGGCCGGGGGCGGTATGTACACAGCCGGTACCGCTTTCCAGGGTCACATGGTCCCCCACAATGACCAGGGAAGTCCGGTCGATGAAGGGATGGGCGGTCTTCATATATTCCAGTTCCTTGCCCTGGATGCTGCCCACGATCTCATATTCCGCGATGCCGGCGGCCTGCATGGAGGCGTCCACCAGTTCCCGGGCCATGACGTAATACTCGTCGCCGGCCCGCACCAGGCTATACTCGTAGGCAGGGCCCACGCAAATGGCCACGTTGCCCGGCAGGGTCCAGGTGGTGGTGGTCCAGATGACGAAATAGGTATGGGCCAGGTCGGCGCCCAGGGCGGTCAGCTTGCCCAGGTCGTCGGTCACCTTAAATTTTACATAGATGGAATGACAGGGATCCTCGGCGTACTCCACCTCGGCCTCGGCCAGGGCCGTCTGGCACTCGGGACACCAGTAAACCGGCTTGAGCCCCTTGTAGATATAGCCCTTATTGGCCATTTCCCCAAAGACCTGCACCTGCTTGGCCACGTACTCGTTTTTCAGGGTGAGATAAGGATGATCCCACTCGCCAAGCACGCCCAGCCGCTCAAACTGTCGGCGCTGGTCCTCCACAAACCCTAAGGCAAAATCCTTGCAGATCTTCCGCAGCTCCAGAGGAGAGACATGGGTGTCCGACGCCATGCCGGCCTTTTTCCGGGCTTTAAGCTCGGTGGGCAGACCGTGGGTATCGTAGCCCGGTACATAGGGGGCCTTATAGCCCGACATATTTTTATATTTCAGCACAAAATCCTTTAGGATCTTGTTCAGGGCGGTGCCCAGATGAATCACGCCGTTGGCATAAGGTGGGCCGTCATGCAGAATATAGAGGGGCTTGCCCTCGTTGCGTTTCATCAGCTCCTCATATACATGCGCCTCCTGCCACCCCTTCAGGGTCTCCGGCTCCCGCTTGGGCAGGCCGGCCCGCATGGGGAAGTCGGTTTGGGGCAGATGCAGGGTCTTGTTATAATCCTGTTCCATCTGGTACACTCCTCGCACTTCTAATGATTTTACGCCGATTTTCCGAATAACAATTGCGCAAAACGGCGGTTTTCGATTATTTCCAAAAGCGTCCAAGTCCCGGCGACAAAGCCGGAACTTGGACTGCTTGCTCATCTATTGTATAGGGCGGACAGCATCCGCGGCCAGGCCAGCCCGGCGCTCTTCCATCCGCAAGGCTACTTTTTCTTCCTGAAGAAGCCGCGACGGGGCTTTTCCTCCTCCAGATCGTCCTCAAAGAGGCCGCCCAATAAATCCTCGTCCTCATCGTCCTCCACCATGATTTTGAAGCCGCCCTTTTGCTGCTGCACAGGCTGCTGAGGAACGGGGACCCTGTCGACCGGCTTTTCAGCCGTATCGGCGGCTGCTTCCATATCCAGCGCAGCGGCCGGACGAGGCCGGCGGGCCGGCTTAGCGGGCGCGGCGGGCTGCTGTGCAT
>DXVY01000313.1 GCA_019417145.1 Clostridiales bacterium | reverse complement strand
CCAGGGCATTGAGCACCGCCGCCATAACCGCCTCCGGCGCCGGCGCCTGGCCGGTCTGCATGGCAATCGATCCGGCATGGGGCAATTCCGCCCGTCTAAAATCCTCCTCGGTCTGGGTGCGGTTGATACCCATGCCGCAGATCATGTATACGCCGCCGGCCGCCGGCCGGCTCTCACACAGTATGCCACATATTTTGCGCCTCCCGCATATAATGTCATTGGGCCATTTGATCCCAAAGTCCCCGCCAACAAGAGCCGTCAGTCCCTGCGCCACAGCCAGACCGCAGCACAGGGAAAGGGCGGGCAGGGGCGTCTGCGCTCGAATCAGAAGGGAAAAGGGGATATCCTTTCCCCCGCCCGTCCAGATTCGTCCCATCCGACCGCGCCCGGCCGTCTGTTCGCCGGCGCGCAAGACCGTGCCGGAGGGAAGCTGGGCAGCCCGTTCCTTTAGAAACTGGTTGGTGGAATCCACCCTTTCAAGGTAAAGGGTGGGCCGGCCGAAGGACCGGGTCCGCAGCCCCGGCAGTTCCCGCCGGGAGATGGTATGGATAGGGTCCGACTCCATAGTCTTTGTCACATCTCCTTCAAGCCCGCGCCGGGTCAAACCTTGACAATGTTCAGCACCACGCCGGCCGGGGTGATATCCACCATACCGTAGCTGCCGCCCACCGAACGGGCCGCGCCGGGATTCATGATATACACGCCTTCATCATACGCCGTATAGGCCGCGTGGGTATGTCCATACAAAATTATATCCGCCGAACGGCCCCGTCCGGCGGTCAGTAATTCCCCCAAGCCGTATTTCACATGGTACAGGTGTCCATGGGTGTAAAAAATACGCCGGCCTTCGAGGGTCAGAAGCTCCAGCGTTTTTTGTGCCGCGCCCCAGTCGCAGTTGCCGGCGACCATATGATAGACGCGCCCTGTATAGAGGGCGGCGGTCTCCTCCATCTGCCGGAGACCATCTCCCAAAAAGAAGACATGCGCGGCTTCGGGATGATCGTCCAGGGCCTTTTCCACCACGGAGCGGGTCCCGTGACTATCGGAAAAAACCAATAACCGCATAAAAGTCCAAGCCCCTTTGACGGATTGGCCTTACACAGGCATAATCCGTTTCAAAATTTCATAGAGGTATTATATGATAAACGGAGGATGATTGCAATGGATAATCAGGCAGAACGGGAAAAAATACAGAAAATGTTGCAAGCCGCGGCTGCAAACCTGCGGCCGGAGGACCGCCGGCAGATGGAAGCCGCCGTGCAAGGGGGGAACCTGGACCAATACCTGAAGCACCTTCGTCCGGGCGACGCCCAGAAATTGCAGCAGGTTTTGTCCGACAAAGCGGCCGCTCAGCGCTTGCTCGCCACGCCCCAGGCCCAAATGCTGCTCAAAAAACTGATGCAGGATAAAAAGGAATCGAAGTAACGGTCATCAATGGAATGCACACCCTTTTATAAGGAGGCGGGACGCAAATGGAAGACCTGAGCGCCAAGCTCTCTTCCCTGCTGGAGAACCCGGCGGAGCTGGAAAAGGTTAAGGAACTGGCCAGTACGCTGCTGGGCGGCGACGCCGGCGCAGCAGACGGGGACAATGAGACGCCCGCCTCCGGGAAGGAGCCGGGTACGGGGGG
>DXVY01000312.1 GCA_019417145.1 Clostridiales bacterium | reverse complement strand
CTCCAGCTCCCTTATAATCTGACAGGCCCTGTACTTTGGCGCGCCGGAAAGGGTGCCCGCCGGCAGGATAGCGTCCACCGCATCCACCGCGTCCTTATCCGCCCGGATCCGTCCCGTTACGGTGGAGCCGATATGCATAACGTGGGAATACCGCTGGATGGAAAGATATTTTTCCACCTCCACGCTGCCCAGCTCGCTCAGCCGCCCGATGTCGTTGCGGCCCAGATCCACCAGCATATTGTGCTCGGCCAGCTCCTTCTGGTCCTTGAGCAGCTCGGCCTCCAGCGCCCGGTCCTCCGCCTCATCCCTTCCCCTGGGCCGCGTGCCGGCCAGGGGAAAGGTATACAGCCGCCCGTCCTCCAGCTTTACCAGGGTCTCGGGAGAGGCGCCGGCGATCTCTATATCGTCGCTGGCAAAATAGAACATATAAGGGGAAGGATTGGTGGTGCGCAGCACCCGGTAGGCGTCGAACAGGCTGCCCTCGGCCGCCGCCTCCAGGGGGTTGGAAAGCACCACCTGGAAAATATCCCCCTCCCGGATGTAGGCCTTGGCCCGCTCCACCATCTCGCCGTATTCTTCCGCCGTGAAGCGGGGGGTCAAGGGCTCCTTCATACAAAGGGACGGAATGGCCGCCGGCTCGCCCTCCGCCAACAGCCGGGCCATATCATCCAGTTCGGCCGCCGCCCGCGAGTATGTATGTTCCAGGTCCTCCGTATCCGCCCCGGCGATGAGAATGATCTTCTGCCTGTAATGGTCGAAGGCGATGACCTTATCGAACAGCATTAGATCCATATCCTTAAAATCCCCGTCCGCGTCGGACAGACAGAGCCCCGGCTCGGCGTATTTGATATAGTCATAAGAAAAGTACCCCACCAGCCCGCCGGTAAAGGCGGGCATCCCCGGCAAGCGGGGGCTGCGGTGATCGGCCAGGATCTCCCGCAGGGCCTGCCCCGGATGGGCGGTTTGCCGCTCCTCGGTCTGTGCCCCCCGGATGCGGAGCAGCCCGTCCGTACAACTGATCTCCAAGGTGGGATCGTATCCCAAAAAGGTATAGCGGCCCCACTTCTGGTTGTCCTCCACGCTCTCCAGCAGAAAGCAGTGACGACCGGCCCCCCGCAGAATGCGCAGGGCCTGGATGGGGGTCAACCGGTCGGCGTACAACTCCCGGCTGATGGGAAGCCGGCGGTAGTCCCCCCCTCCGGCCAGTCCTCGGGCTTCCTTAAGGCTTGGATACAGCATAAAAAGCGCCCCTTTCTTTTGCGCCGGGGAAAACAAAAAACCCGTCCCCGACAAAATCTTGTCAAGGACGGGTTGGAAAACCAAACACCGCGGTGCCACCTTGATTCGCGGCCCTGGCCACGCGCTTTGCAGGATACCAGCATATCCCCGGCAACTGACGTATGCCACACGTCGCAGAATACTCGGCGTCACGGTCCCCGGCCGCGCCCGCCTTTGACTGCGCCCTCAGCGGTCCATTTAACGTCCTGCTCACGATCCGGATTCCAGCCTCCCGGACTCTCTGTGCGCGCTGGGGCGTTTTTATCTCCGCTTCAACGGTTTCGATTTTATTTGATGCTATTATATAGCGGCCGACGACGTTTGTCAAGGGGGAGGCCAAAAGGCCCCTTTTCAAGG
>DXVY01000311.1 GCA_019417145.1 Clostridiales bacterium | reverse complement strand
GCGGCGCCCCGCCGCGGGGGCGGTTTACGGGCTTTTAACCGGCAGGCCGCCTCACTTTTTCATTGACGACGGGGGCATTAGGGACTATAATAAAAGGACTTTGCACCGGGGGGTAAACTATGGATATTCTTTCCATCCTGCTCATCGGCGTCAGTCTGGCCATGGACGCCTTTGCCGTTTCCATCTCCAACGGCATCACCCAGACCCGTTCCCGCTTTCCCCACGCGCTGGTCACCGCCCTATCCTTTGGCTTCTTTCAGGGACTCATGCCCTTTCTGGGCTGGGCTCTGGGCACTAGCTTCAGCGCCAGGATCGAGAAGGTGGACCACTGGATCGCCTTTGCCCTTTTGGCCTTTATCGGCGTGCGCATGATTGTGGAGGCTGTGCGCGGCGGGGACGGCTGCGAGCGGGGATCGGCCGCCTTTTCCCTGAAGACCCTGCTGGTGCTCTCCCTGGCCACCAGCATCGACGCGCTGGCTGTGGGCGTGAGCTTTGCCCTGACCGGCACCGCCACCCTTGGGGCCATATTGCGGGACGCCTCGATTATCGCCGGCGTGACCGCGGTCATCTGTCTGGCCGGGTTTTACATCGGCCGGCGGTTCGGCTGCCTGTTTAAAAACAAGGCCGAGATCGTGGGCGGCTGCATCCTGATCCTGATGGGCGGCAAGATCCTTGTGGAGCATTTGTTCTTTTCCTAAGGCCGTCCGGTGGCCTCCAACGCCCTTTTTCCCGTCCCTGTGGCGGGGAAGAGGGCGTTTTTTACGACCTTTGGCGCAAAGGGGATGGCTCTTTGCCGCCCCCGCCGGCGGCGCGGCCCGTTTCTTCTTACGGTCGCGCGATTCCCGCCTTGCAAACCCTTGGCTGATTTAGTATAATAAACAGGAATTTTGTTTTGGGAAGGATGAGGCGGGCATATGAAGAAAACGGGATTTGATAATGACAGGTATCTGCGCACCCAGTCCGAGCATATCCGGGAGCGCATCGGCCAATTTGGGGGCAAGCTCTATCTGGAGTTCGGCGGCAAGCTGTTCGACGACTTCCACGCCTCCCGCGTCCTGCCCGGCTTCCAGCCCGACAGCAAGCTGCGGATGCTTTTGCAGCTCAAAGACCAGGTGGAGATCGTCATCGTTATCAACGCCGGCGATATCGAAAAGAACAAGCTGCGGGGCGACCTGGGTATCACCTATGACCTGGACGTGCTGCGGCTGATCGACGAGTTCCGGGGCATCGGCCTGTATGTGGGCAGCGTGGTCATGACCCGCTACCAGGGCCAGCAGGTGGCCGCCGCCTTCCAAAAGCGGCTGGAAAACCTGGGCGTGCGGGTGTACCGTCACTATCCCATCGAGGGCTATCCCTCCAACATCTCCCATATCGTCAGCGACGAGGGCTATGGCCGGAACGAATATATCGAGACCCAGCGGGAGCTGGTGGTGGTGACCGCCCCCGGCCCGGGCAGCGGCAAGATGGCCACCTGCCTTTCCCAGCTCTATCACGAGCATAAGCGGGGCATCCAGGCGGGCTATGCCAAGTTCGAGACCTTCCCCATTTGGAACCTGCCTTTAAAGCACCCGGTCAACCTGGCCTACGAGGCGGCCACGGCCGACCTCAACGACGTGAATATGATCGACCCCTTCCACCTGGAGGCCTACGGCAGGACCACGGT
>DXVY01000310.1 GCA_019417145.1 Clostridiales bacterium | reverse complement strand
GGCCAAGATCATCCATATGGATATCGATCCGGCGGAGTTTCGCAAAAACGTCCGGGCGGACCTGACGGTGAAGGGGGATTTGAAGGGTATCTTGACCCGGCTGGCCGATGGGGTCTCCCCCGTGGCAGAGGGCTGGCGCTCCGAAATGGACGACTGGAATATTCCTCCCACGCGGGACCCGGGCGCTGCGCGCGGCGGCCTGGCGCAGCCCCGCCATGTGATCGAGGCGGTGGCACGGCTGGCCGATGATCCCATCGTGGTCACCGACGTGGGACAGCATCAGATGTGGACCGCCCAGTGCTTTCCCTTTAAAAATCCTCGGCAGCTGCTGACCTCCGGCGGGCTGGGAACCATGGGCTATGGCATGGGAGCGGCTATCGGGGCCCAGTCGGCCTTTCCCCAGCGGCGGGTGGTGCTTTTTACCGGTGACGGAAGCTTTCACATGAACCTGCATGAGCTGGTGACCCTGGCCTCCTATCGGCTGCCGGTGATCGTAATGGTCATGAACAATCAGGTGCTGGGGATGGTGCGCCAGTGGCAAAAAGCCTTTTACGGCGGTAGGTTCTCGGCCACCGACCCCCACCGGCCTACCGATTTCGTGCAACTGGCCCAGGCTTTTGGGATAAAGGGATTTCGTATTGAAAAGGATGAAGAGGTAGAACCGGTGCTGCGCGCGGCCTTTGCCCTCAACCAGCCGGCGCTCATCGACTGCCGCATTTCTCCCGACGCCAATGTATTGCCCATGATTCCTCCCGGCGGCACCGCGGAGGATATCATGACCGAGATGGCCTGAGGCGTCTTTCGAAAACTACCGGGAATCGGGGTCGACCTTGGCGGATGTTTGTAAGGTCAGGGAGGATGACCTGCTTTCTCCCGTGGTAGGAAGGAGATGGCACGACTGGCAGCACGGATTTTCCGCTGTTGCTTTCTGCCGGTGTTTCCTATATAATAGAAGCAGCCTTTCTTCGGGCGCCGTGACTGTGGGCGTTCGAGTAGCCGCCAAGGATACACAGTCGGAAAGGACGCTATTATGAAAAAGAGTAAAAGTTTGCTGGCCGCTTTGCTGGCCGCCGCCATGGTGACCGGCACTGCTGTTTCGGCCGCGGCCGAACCCGCGGCGCTTACAACGGCGCAGCGGCTGGAAAATGCAGCCGTCTATATGAAGGAAACCTATGCCCCGTCTTTTGCCTCGGGAGAGCTCAATGCCAATATGTGGTCCCTGCTCTGCGCCCTGGGCGCAGATAAGCTGGAGGACCCGGATTACGCCTTCCTGATTCCGCAGGTAGATGCGGGCGCGCTGGACGCGGACGCTTCCCTCAGCGATTACGCCTGCTCCATTATCGCCCTTGGTATCCAGGGGCAGGATCCTTCCCAGATGGACGGTAGGAATCTGGTGCAGGAGCTGGCCGATATGCAGGAGGAGGACGGCGGCTTTGCGGGGCCTTCCGGCGACGCAACCGCCAATGAGCTTCCCTTTGTGATCATGGCCCTGGAGCTGATGGAGGCCGAATACGACCAGCAGGGTGCGCTGGATTCCCTGGTCGCCCTGCGCAAAGCCGACGGCGGCTATAGCTGGGACAGTACGGCGGAAGTGGGCAATGTGGATACCTCCGGTCTGGTGTTGTTCGGCCTGTCCAGCTTGGATGACGCTCAGGAAGAGATACAGCCTACGGT
>DXVY01000031.1 GCA_019417145.1 Clostridiales bacterium | reverse complement strand
GGACATCCTGAAGATCGAGCAACAGGGCAGTCTGCTCCAGATGGTGGTGCGGGGCAGCGAGGAGGAGATCACGGCGCGCATGGAGCCGCTCCATCCCCTGTTTTTAGAGCTTCTCCCTCCCACGCTGGAGGAAATCTTTATTTATGAATTGGAGGTGGCCGGATATGACGTCCGCAACATTCTCGGTTAAAAAGCAGAACGGCCGCCGCTTTCCGGGTGCGCCCTTCCGATTCTTCTGCTGGAGCCTGCGCAAAAACGTGTTGATCTCCTGCATCGCCTCTATACTGGCCCTTCTGATCACCCCCGGCATTCCCCTGCTCTCCTACTTCTACGAACACTCCCAGGGCATGGACCATACGACCACCCTCCAGAAGATGGACGACCTCATGCCCGGCCTGTGCCTGGCGTTGGCCCTGCTATCCGGCCTGCTGGCCCTGATCCTATCCAGCCTGAACTACCGGTATATGCACGGCAAGGCGGCTTCGGACGTTTTTCACGCGCTGCCTCTAACCCGATGGCAGCTGCTGTTGGGCCGTTTCTTTTCCTCCTATCTAATGACCATGCTGCCTCTGGTGCTGTCCTTTGCCGGGACGGCGGTGGCCGTAGCCCTTTCTCCTCTTTCGGGTCTGAGCGCCGGCCTGTTTTTCGGCAACTTCTTATCCCTGGCCGTTCTTCTTTTTACCTGTTGCGCCTTTATGGCCCTGCTGGCGGTTTCCACCGGCAGCGGGTTCGACATGTTCGCGGCCCTGCTGGTGACCAATATCGGCTGGCCGGTGGTCTGGCTGCTGGTATCCGGCTTCTGCCAGGGCCAGTTAATCGGGTTTCCCAGCATCTCGCTGTCCGATCAGCTGGATCTCCTCTTCCTTTTCTCTCCCTTCGGCCGGCTCATGGGCTGGGAATTCTGGGCAAACGGCGCGGCGACCGATTGGGCGGATACCATGGGAGGGCTTGGAAAATCCCTGGCCGGTTGTCTGCTTTTGGGACTGGTTTACCTGATGGCCGCCCTGCTGCTGTATAAACGGCGCAAGAGCGAAAAAGCCGGCTCCCCCTATGCCTTTGTCTGCCTGCCGCTGGTCCTCCAGACGCTGGCCGTCATTATCGGCGGCTGCTTCATCGGCGCACTGTTCAGCTTTGGCGATATCCATTCTCTGAGCTTTTACATCTTTATGGCCCTGGGCGCGGTATTGGGCGCCATAATCCCGGGGGCTATTTTTTCCCGGGGATTCAAGAAGATCAAACGGGACCTGCTGGTCGCCGGAAGCGTCTTTCTGGTCATGCTGGCCGTGACCGGCGTGATCTTCTCAGGCGGCCTGGGCTATGAAAACCGGCTTCCCAAGCTCGCCGACCTGCGGCAGGTGGATCTGGAGCTGAACGGCGGCTACGTCGAATATAATGGAGGCGGAGATATGTACGATCAAAGCAGCCAATTAGCCCTGGCCGCCTCTGAAACCGCCCGGCCGGTCAGCCTGACCGAGCAGGCGGATGTACAGGCGGTTTATGAGTTGCATGAGGCCATTGTGGAATGGATCAAGGAAAACCGCAGCGGACAGACCATCTACGGCGTCATCGGAGATACGGAAGAAAACCAGTGGCAGGTCATCCTGCGGGTCGGCTTTATCTACCATACCAAATGGGGGACCGAGATCTCCCGTGAATACAGATTGAACGCCGGCCAATTTATAGAACAGCTGGTTCCCATCCTTTCCAGCGATGCCTATCGACAGGCCACCAACGAGGTGTATAGAATAGAAAACGCCGACAGCTATCAATCTCTTGTCTGCAGCGATCTCCTGGCTGGCACAGCCATTACCGAGCCGATCGCGCCGGAGCAGATGCAAAAGCTCATCCAAGCCTATAAGGCCGACCTGTCTCAGCCGCTGACCAGCGAGACCCTTTTGCAGAAGGCGCTGTACCGCCTGACCCTTCAGGGCGCTGATGGCAGCGACCGGTCTTCGGTTACCCTGACCGTCTACGAGAGTTACCAACAGACCCGATCGGTTTTGAAGGAACTGGGATATACCGCCCGTTTGCAGGGGGTGGCCGCCGCAGAGGGAAATGGGCAGCAGCCTGTGGTCTACATTCCGGCGGAAAGCTTTCCCTACCTGACCGATTACCAGGGTTCCGACGGCTTTTCCCTGCTCGGCTATCTCTACCACAAAAAGGTTCCCGTGGGCTTTCTCCAGGATGACCAAGCCTATGAAGCGCTTTACGCCTATGATAACTGGGCATGGTCGTTGCAGGACGCTATCGGCGGGATGAATTCTGCCGGCGGCGTCCTGGCCATGCCCGCAGATAATGCATTTCTGATCGACGCCCCCCGGCCCGACCAATTGACCATAGCGCCTTTGCAAGAAGAGCAATATGAAATTTGTCTGTACTATATGGCGCAGATGCCGTAGTTTTATCATTTTCGGTTTATTCTTTCCCCTGCCCCGACGGCGACGGCCATCGGGGCTTTGGGCTTTTCCGTACCTCTCGGCGTATCGAAACCGACGGCTGGGGCGGGCGCCCATCCGGGGTAGGGCGGCGGATACCGCATGAAAAAAGGACATACGATTGGTTTGCAGGACCCCATGGGCCGATGCGCTATAGGAGGCCCGGCGGCCGTTCTGTTGTCTCATCGGCTATATTAAGGAGGAAACGATTTGCCCGATACGTACGACTACCCCGCGCACACCATAGAGGACCTGCCTCGCTGGGATAAAGACCTGTTGGGAGAAGGCTCGACCTGGCGGACGTTTTTGCAGGCAAGGCCCACGCTGCTGTATGAGCGGGGACAAATGATCTACCTGCAGGGCGAACAGGCCCATCGTTTTTATTACCTGCACAGCGGCAGGGTAGAAATATTTTTGAGTTCCGCCGAGGGGGCAGAAAAGATTTTGACCGTGTTGGCGCCGGGGCGTATCTTCGGAGAAGCCGCCTTTTTCGATGGTCTGCCCCGGGTTTCCTCCGCCCGGGCGGCCGCCCGCTCCAGGGTGATGTCGGTGGGAAGGGAAGAACTGCTGGCCCGCTTTAGCGCCAATCCCCAGGCCGCCATGGACATGCTGCGGTATCTGGCCCGCACCGTGCGCATGCTGTCGGCCCAAGTGGATCATATGGTCTTTCTGTCCGCAGACCGCCGCATCGCCCGCCTGCTTTTACAGCAGGCAGATGCCAGCGGCGCGGTCTGTTGTACCCATGAGGAGCTGGGAGGGTTGGCCGGCGTCACCCGGGTGACCGTAAGCAAACTTCTGCGTAAATTATCCGCCAACGGCTGGATCGACACCCGGTATCGCGAGATTTTTATCAAAAACAAAAAGGAACTGTCCGCTTTCGCTTTTGGGGAAGAAATGGTGTAGAAACCTCTCCCCACCGGTAGGCCACCAAGGCCTCGGGCATTCGATATGTAACGGTACCAATATTCACCGGGCGGGTCCGGTTGCTCGGCCGGCTGTTTTCTATTTTCTTTCCTATAATGAAATGCGCCGGGGCATCCGCCCTGGCGCATTTATTTTCCCAAAGGGAAGGTTACTTCATGCTGTTCTCGTAGGACTCGATCATCTTCTTGACCATCTGACCGCCCACAGAACCGGCCTGCTTAGAGGTCAGGTCGCCGTTGTAGCCCTGCTTCAGGTTAACGCCAACCTCGTTGGCAGCTTCCATCTTGAAACGGTTGAGGGCTTCGCGAGCCTCGGGGACAACAGCTTTGTTGCTAGACTTAGCCATGATTCCATACACTCCTTAAAGATTTGAGATTTTGATTTGCTTTGCGTTTGCCTTACTATTGTGTTCCGAAGCAATCATATTATAAGAGGAAATTATAGGCAGTCATGCCTTATTAACCATGGCGTTTTTTGTGATATGCATCCCGGTGAAACCACGCGCTCGGCCGGCGCGACTGTCAGATTTTTTTATTATTTAAAGCAGTCGGTCCTTAAGCTCCTCCGCCGGATCTCCTCCCGCCAGCAGCAGCACCGATAAGGCTGCCATCAGACCGTAATTGGATATGGGGGCGGCCAGGCGGACCGGATAATCGCCCGGTTCGATCCGTTCTCCCTGTAAGTCGACCATACCGCGTTGCAGGCTAACAACCGCGCCGTCGTCCTGAAAACTGGATAACGTGATGGTATCGGCGGCCGACATGCCGCATGTGACGGCGGGAGTCCCCTGTTTTTCCAACAGCCGCAGCGCCGACCTGTCGGCCGAATGGGCAACGGCTACGAAACCGGGCGGCACCCGCCATCTGGCAAAGGGGCCTTGGACCTCTGCGAACACACAGACGCCCCCGTGGGTGCGCAGCCGCGGAGACCTCCCGGCGCCCGTCAGCAGGAACCGGCAATCCGCCGGTACGATTAGCTCGTCTCCCGTGCAGCGGCAAACGCCGCCACAGCCCGACAGCACTCTCTCTATCTCACCGCATACCGCCGCGTCGGCCGGCCCGCAAAACAAAATAGCCGTCATACCACACCTGCTTTACCTTTATGAAAATACCCGCTCCATCAGCCATCGCACACCTTCTAAAGGGCTGTGAGGCCTTTGACCGGCCGCCAGCAAAAAGGCCAGCACAGCAGCCAACAGCCAGATCACGGCGAATACGGCCAGCTCCCGCCAGCTCTTTTCCCGCACCAGTGCGGGAACACCCAGCACTGCCAGCAGCAAAAATCCACCGGCCAGCAGAAGGATCATTCCCTCACCTCCTCTTTCGCACGGTGACGCCGGCCGGCGCGGGGCAGAAGGGAAGCCAGCAGGGTGACCATCGGCAGCGCTATTTCAAACGCGGCGGCAAAGACCGGCACAATGTGGGAACCCCAATAGGTGTTTTCCATTGAAGGACCGAATACCACAAAGGCATATCCCGCGGCCAGCGCGCCTATGACCGGTATCAGAAAGGTGTAGTTCTTTAGCCGGAAAATCTGCGCGATTCCCAGGGCAGAGGCGTAAAAATACAGACTGATTTTGAAAAACTGCAAAAACAGCATGGAAAGCGCATAGAGCACGTCCACCCGGGTGATCACATCGGCGATTTGAATATGCCGCACCGCCTCATATGAGGGCAGTGAGACCACGGAGACCAGATTGCCCAAGACGCCGATATTTCGGCAGACGACGACCAAAAGGGTGGCGGCGCCAATGGCAAGCCCTGCAAAAACCGGCTTTCGCAAACCGGTACCCTCGGCCGCGTCCACATTCGGTACGAACATAAGGAACACCAGAATCTCCCCAAAGGGTACGGTAGCCACCGCGCCGGCCCCTTTTAAATAATCGGTTACGGGTAGCTGAAACGCAGGCAGAAAATTGGACAGATCCATATCCTTGATTAGCATGAGCACATTGGCAACCGTTATGCCGGTGACCAGAATAAAAAACAGGAACCCCATTCGGCAGATGCCGGCCGCGCCCTTGCGCGCCGCCCATCCGCAGACAAACATAAGCGTGAGCACGATGACCACCGACGGCGTGGCCGGCATGATATAGTCCACCGTAAAGCTAGAAACGTCGTTGACATTGACCGAGGTCATGGTCAGGAAAAAGAATACGTATAGGAAGGAAATCATTTTTCCCAATCCCGTGCCATATACGGCCTCATGTATGGAGAACAAGTTCATGCCCGGAAACCGCTTGACCAGCCCGATGTACAGGCACACCAGCCCCAGGCTGATAACAAAACCCAGCACAACGGATATCCAGGACTCCCGGCCGGTGAGGGTCATCACAAAGGAGGCGAGCAACGAGGAGGCCTGTAAAAAGCAGGCTACGGAAAACAGTAGCTGCCGGGGCGTCACCCGGCTTTTATCTAACACGGCCGCCAAATGATTCTCTCCTTTCCATAAACGTCCGCCTACTCTTTAAGGATAGGTAGGCTCCACCAGCCGTCCCGTACTGCTGACCCGAACGTCCACCTTGGTTTCCAGCGTTACCTGGGAAAATCGGTCATGCCAATTTTCCTCCAGTTGCTCCCATGTGTGCGGATATTTTTCATGAATACGATTTCCCAAACCGTATATATCGGTGCGAAGCGCCTGCGCCTTCTGAAAGGCGGCCTCAACCTCTGCGCGTATAGTCTGGCACAGGGCCTCTTCCAACCGGTCGACGTTTTGGGGGTCTGCAAAATTCCGGTCTCCGGACTGGGCCGATATATACCCTTCCGCATGGATTTCCACCCGCATGGTCACTGACCCGTCCTCCCCTAAAACCGGCGCCAGCGCGCCTGTGGCAGAGACCATCTCCACGGCGATTTGGTCCCCCTCCAAATCCGCCTGAAGCGCCGCGCTTTCCACCTCTCCTGTGGACCAGAGCATTCCCCTGGTTTCAGCCGCGTTCAGGCTTCCGGTCATTTGATCGTCCCGAAATACAGCAGTCCCCACCACCTGGGCGGTCTGCGCGTCTCCGTCTTGTATAAGGGCAACCAGCGGCGCCACGGGAGCGCGGGAGCGCTCCATAAGCTGGTTGGTAAATTCCAGAAGATCCACCGCCGGCCACTCTCCCGTATCCGACCTGGACTTGATCTGCTCGGCCAGCTGTCGGGCGGGCAGCCGTTCCATAGCCGGCTCGAAATCCAGCAGATCGGCCGCCGTTCCATCCGCCACAATCACCCACACGTTGGTACGGTTTTCCCGGTCCCGCAGGAAATAGTCCAAGGCATCCTGCACCCCTTGCTCGGCCAGTTCTCGGCCGATGACCAACACCTGGTTATGGGAGAGATAAAGCTGTTTGCCCGCCTGGCCGGTCATGCGGCGCAGGGCGGTGAATGGGTCGGTACCGCTGCTGTTCAGGTTCCAATAGGCCGGTCCGCTTCCGCCTTCGGTCTTGCCCATATCGGCCGCCTTGGCCGCCTGCGCCGTGACCTGCAACGTTTGGCCGGACGGGTCGGCGTCTAGGCCCACGCCCATAACCACCAACAGTTTCCCCAGTTCCCGGCCGCTCCAGCATCCCCCGCAGCAAGCCAAGAGGCACAGGGCCGTACACAGGGCCAGACCGATTCTCCAAAGTTTTTGGAACATATCTGCGCTCCTCCTTTTAATCGGCAGGGCCGTCTCCGTCGCCCGGTTCCAAGAATTTTTGCCGACGGACGTTCCGCCCGGCCAGCCCCACCGGTCGGGAAAGCATCATCCAAAGGGGCGCTCGGACCAAAAGATCTTTGCTGTCCTCCAGATGGAAGGGGGCGGCCGGCGAAAGATAGGGCATCCCAAAAGAGGTAAGGCCTGAGAGATGGATCAGCATTCCCAATAGCCCCAGCAGGATACCATAACCGCCCAGGAATGCGGAAAGGGCTAAGAAAATAAGGCGCAGCAGGGTGCCGGAGTTGGTCTGGGTGGGCACCACAAAGCTGGAAACTGCCGTCATAGCTACCACCACCACCATGGGCGCGCTGACCAGCCCGGCCGATACGGCCGACTCCCCCATAACCAGGGCGCCCACAATGCTGATGGCCTGGCCCACCGGCTTGGGCAGCCGCAGACCGGCCTCTTTGAGTATTTCATAGGTTCCCAACATGAGTACCGCTTCCAACGCGGCCGGAAAGGGCACCCCCTCCCTGGCCGCCGTCATGGTAAACAGAAGGGAGGTGGGCAAAAGCTCCTGGTGAAAGGTGGTCAGCGCCACATACAGCGCAGGACCCAGAATGCTGATAAAATAGGCAAGATACCGCAGCGCCCGTACAAAGCTGGCAAAATAGGGACGAATATAGTAGTCCTCCGCGGTTTGAAAGCTCTCGTTAAACAGCATGGGCGCGGTGAGCACAAAGGGGGTGCCGTCGATGATAACCCCCACCCGTCCTTCTAAAAGCTTGGCCGCCACCACGTCGGGCTTTTCGCTGTACCCCACCGTGGGAAAAAGGGAGAAGGGCGCGTCCTCGATATACTGTTCAATATACCCCGACTCCAGAATAGCGTCGGTATCGATCCGGTGGAGCCGCCGCCGCAGGCGGTGGATCAGCGCCGGTTCGCAGACCCCCTTGACATACACAATGCAAATATCGGTGCGGGTCCGCCGGCCCAATTTCATAGCCTCCATGGTCAGGCCGGGCGTCTTGATCTTACGCCGTAAAAGGGCGGTATTGGTACGCAGACTTTCGGTAAAACCCTCTCTAGGTCCCCGGATCACCGATTCGGTCTCCGGCTCGGACACGCTGCGCCGTTCCCAGCCCCTGGTATTGACCAGCAGGGCCTGGGTACAACCCTCCACAATAAAGATGGTCTCGCCGGAAAGGCAGCCGTCCACGGCGTCTCCCACCGTGGGCGCGTCCTTTACGTCCGCCACGGTCAGCATGGCCGATTTGATCTGTTCCAGCCCGCCGTCGCCCTCTTCCGACAGGTCAAAGCCGGTGAGCTGGGCAAAGCGGCGTTCGTACTGCAGGACCTCCATTATGGAAGTATTGAGCACTTCCTGTTTGATCAACCCGTCCACAAACAGCAGCATGCCCCGGCATTGGCCGTTTTTCCCAAAGGAAAATTCCCGGTAAACCAGATCGCCGCTCTTGCCCAGTATGTTTTCCAGCATAGTCCGGTTTTCCGAAAGGGAGCGGGAAAACTTTTTCTGCTTTAGAATTTCACTCTCCGCCGGCCGGTCGTCCTGTACGCCGTCGGTATCTCCCGCCCGCGCCGCCGCCCGGTTCCATTCCGCGGCCGCCAGCTTTCCAAAAATATAGCGCAGCAAATCTTCATCCCCTTTTTCCTCGCCCGTCGATACAGCAAGTATTTCCATTTCATGCGGCTTCTATGCACCGGCATCGCCCATCCGCTTTCCTTTTCCCTTTAGAACATAAATATTGTTAGATTGTAGCACGGTTTACATTCTGCGCGCCGCCCATCTGGCATAATAGATGCTAAAGCTTCCCCGGAAAACCTGCTTGTGCGGTATGGCAAAAGGGATTATAATAAGGTTTTAAGGATAAAACCCGGAAAAGGAGGCTATAAAGGCTATGGCGCAGCAAAAGATTGAAATATTCGATTCCACCCTGCGGGACGGGGCGCAGGCGGAGGGCATCGCCTTTTCGGTGGAGGATAAGCTCCGCATTATAAAGGCGCTGGACCGCATCGGCGTGGATTACATAGAAGCCGGCAATCCCGGCTCCAACCCCAAGGATATGGAATTTTTTGAACGGGCGGCCGCGCTTCGGCTGCGCGGGGCGCGGCTGGTGGCCTTTGGCTCCACCCGCCACAAGGGGGTAAAGCCGGAGGAGGATAAAAACCTTTCGGCCATTCTGTCGGCGGGCACCCCGGCGGCCGCCATCTTCGGCAAGTGCTGGGACCTGCATGTGACCGATATTTTGAACGCCACCCTGGAGGAAAACCTCCAGATGATAGAGGAGAGCTGCGCCTTTCTGAAGGCCGCCGGCCGTGAGGTCATCTTCGACGCCGAGCATTTCTTCGACGGCTATAAGCATAACCCCCGCTACGCGCTACAGGCGCTGGCCGCAGCCGTGAAGGGCGGGGCCGACTGCCTGGCCCTCTGCGACACCAACGGCGGCTGTTTCCCCCACGAGGTTTCGGAAATTGTGAAAAAGGTATGCGAGGCCTTCCCCGGCGTACGGGTGGGCATCCACTGCCACAATGACATTGGATGCGCCGCCGCCGACTCGGTGGAGGCCGTTCTGGCCGGCGCCGTTCACGTACAGGGCACCTATCTGGGCTTCGGGGAGCGGTGCGGCAACGCCAGCTTGTGTACCGTCATTCCCAATTTGCAACTGAAGCTGGGCTACGCCTGCATCCCGGCGGAAAACATGCATATGTTGTCCGGCACCGCCCTGGAGGTGGCCGAGATCGCCAACACCTCGGTGAAGAAAAACGAGCCCTATGTAGGCCGCAGCGCCTTTGCCCACAAGGCCGGTATGCATGCCGACGGGGTGCTGAAATGCTCCCGTTCCTTTGAGCATATCGACCCGGAAACGGTGGGCAACGAGCGGCGGTTCCTGATGAGCGAGATGTCCGGCCGGACGGCCGTGCTTCGCAAAATCCATCGGGTGGCCCCCGATTTGAAGCGGGACGCGCCCGAAACCTTCGCCATCATAGAGGAGCTGAAAAGGCTGGAGCATCTGGGCTATCAGTTCGAGGGGGCGGAGGGCAGCTTTGAGCTGTTGGTGCGGCGGCAGCTGGGGCTGTTCCACTCCTCTTTCCAGCTGGTGAGCTACAAGGTGCTGGACGAACTGCCCTATGACGAATCCCACTCTTCCACCGCCACCATCAAGGTGCGGGTAGGCGACCGGCTGCAAATTTCCGCCGCCGAGGGCGACGGTCCGGTCAACGCCCTGGACAGCGCCCTGAGAGAAGCCCTCTGCGTTTTTTATCCTTGTCTGCACAAGGTGCGGCTGATCGACTATAAGGTGCGCGTGATGGAGCCCAAGGATGCCACCGCCGCTACGGTACGGGTCCTTATCACCTCCACCGACGGGGACGAGGTCTGGTCTACCGTGGGCGTGTCCGCCGACGTGATCGAGGCCAGTTGGTTCGCCCTGGTGGATTCCATTGAATACAAGCTGCGGAGCGAGCTGTCCCCCGCCACAGCGACCGGTAAATAAGAGGCGCCGGACCATACCGCCGTATCGCACCCAGACCATACCGCCGCGCCGCATAAGATAAGCCGAAAGGAGAACGGAGCCTCTTCCCTCTTCTTCCCGTCCTTCCACATAAGCCCCTAAAAGGGACTTTTCATTCAACTGTCTAACATAAAAGGAGGATTTCCCATGGCAATGACAATGACCCAAAAGATCCTGGCTTCCCACGCGGGTCTGCCGTCGGTGACGGCCGGCCAGCTCATCGAAGCCCGCCTGGACATGTGTCTCGGCAACGACATCACCTCCCCCGTGGCCATCAACGAGTTTGAAAAGAGCGGCGCTTCCCGCGTATTCGACCGGTCGCGCATCTCCCTGGTTATGGATCACTTCGCCCCCAATAAAGACATCAAGGCCGCCGAGCAGGTCAAAAAGGTGCGCACCTTTGCGGGCAAGTACGACATCGAAAACTATTACGACGTGGGTAAAATGGGCGTAGAGCACGCCCTGCTGCCCGAGCAGGGGCTGGTAGGCCCCGGCGACTGCATCATCGGCGCCGATTCCCACACCTGTACCTACGGCGCTTTAGGGGCCTTTTCCACCGGCGTGGGCTCCACCGACCTGGCCGCGGCCATGGCCACCGGCACCGCCTGGTTCAAGGTCCCCTCGGCCATCAAGGTGGTCCTCACCGGCAAAAAGGCCAAATGGATCAGCGGAAAGGACGTCATCCTCCACCTGATCGGAACAATCGGGGTGGACGGCGCTTTATACCGCTCCCTGGAATTCACCGGCGACGGCGTCGGAGAACTGAGCATGGACGACCGGCTGTGCATCGCCAACATGGCCATTGAGGCCGGCGCCAAAAACGGCATCTTCCCGGTGGACGACGTGACCATGGCCTATGTAAAAAACCGCTTTAAAAGGGAGCCGGTGGTCTACGCCGCCGATCCCGACGCCGTATACGATGAAGAGGTGGTCATCGACCTTGGCGCCCTGCGGCCCACGGTGGCCTTCCCCCATCTGCCTGAAAATACCAAAACGGTGGACGAGGCAGGAGAAGTAAAGATCGACCAGGTGGTCATTGGCTCCTGCACCAACGGCCGTCTGGAGGATTTACAGGTGGCCGCCGCCATCATGCGGGGCAAAAAGGTGGCCGACGGGGTGCGCTGCATCGTCATCCCGGCCACCCAGCAGATTTACCTGGACGCCATGCGCCTGGGGCTTTTGGAGGATTTTATAAACAGCGGCGCGGCCGTATCCACCCCCACATGCGGGCCCTGCCTGGGCGGACATATGGGCATCCTGGCCGCCGGCGAGCGGGCGGTATCCACCACCAACCGGAACTTTGTAGGCCGCATGGGCCATGTGGAATCCGAGGTCTACTTAGCTAGCCCCGCCGTAGCCGCCGCCTCGGCTCTCACCGGCTATATCACCGACCCGGACAGGATTGTAAAATAAGAAGGAGGCAGGTCATATGAAAGCGCAAGGCAGGGTACATAAATACGGCTCCAACGTGGACACCGACGTCATCATCCCCGCCCGGTATCTCAACACCAGCTCCCACGAGGAACTGGCCGCCCATTGCATGGAGGACATCGACCGGGATTTTGTGCGGAAGGTAAGGCAGGGCGACATCATGGTAGCGGATAAGAACTTCGGCTGCGGCTCCTCCCGGGAGCACGCCCCCATCGCCATCAAGACCGCCGGCATTTCCTGCGTCATCGCCGCCAGCTTCGCCCGCATTTTCTATCGCAACGCCATCAACATCGGTCTGGCCATTCTGGAATGTCCCGAGGCGGCCGCCGATATCAAGGACGGAGACCAGGTAGCGGTGGATTTCGACACCGGCCTTATCACCAATATCACCACCGGCAAAACCTATCAGGCCGAGCCCTTCCCTCCCTTTATCCAGAATATCATCCAAAAGGGCGGCCTGCTGCGGTCCATCGCCGACCGGCTGTAAATCGCTTTCCCCTCTTGCATGAAAATCCCAAGGCCCCGGCCGCGTATTAAAAACGCGGCCGGGGCCTTGGGCTTTCCCGGTATTTCCGTATATAAAAAGAAGCGTCCGGCTTGCCCGTCCGACGCGTCGTCCTTCACGGCCCAGGCCGTGCGCTTGCACCATGAAGGAAGGGGTTACAGGGGCAGAAAAACAGTAAATTCGGTGACGCTGTCCTGCTGGGGGGAGACCGGCGTATTGGAAGCCCAGATGCCGCCGCCGTGCAGTTCCACAATCTCCTTGGCAATAGCAAGCCCCAGACCCGCGCCCCCCGACCGACTGGAACGGGCCGCGTCCAGACGATAAAACTTTTCAAATATATGGGCCAGCTGATGCTCCGGGATGGGCGCGCCAACGTTTTGAAATCGGAGCAGCACCCCCGCCCGGGTCCCGGACGCTTGGGAAGCGCCCCTGTCGGCGGCCGGCGGCTGTACCGGCAGATTGGCGG
>DXVY01000309.1 GCA_019417145.1 Clostridiales bacterium | reverse complement strand
CCCGGCTGTCGGCCTGGAAGGACTTGGACGCCGTTTTCGCCCTGGCCGCGCAGTCCTCTTTATATGCGGCGCTGGTGAAATTCAACCTGCTCTTAGACGAACCGTCGTTGTCCGCCGTGCTTTTGTAGGAGGTATTCTCTTCGCTGTTGGCGACCACATAGTCGCTGCTCAGGGGGCGCAGAATGTCTCCGTGGCGCTGGATCTGGTCTTGGTCCAGCACGATGGCCTTGAGCATGAGCAACGACCGTTCCTTTTCCTCATAGGCATCGCATTCCAGCCGGCTTACATAGTAGTCATAGGTAAAGCCGTAGGGAATATAATTGGTGTTTTCGTAAATGTTATAGCCGCTTTGCTCTCCAATATAGACAAATCCGGGCATCTTGGTGCTGCCGTTCTGGTCTACAAACCCTTGGCCCGACGGACGATTTTGTCTATCCAGCAGATATTTGACCGAAAGGAAAGAGCGTATGGGATAGGCCTCGGTTTCCGGTCGGCTGGCCACGCCCCGGTCCACGCCCACATAAGGATAGTATTCCATCACCGACGCGGGGACGATAGAATGAAAAGCCTGGATGCAAGCGTAGCCCAAATACATGCCGGTGTTGTCCACCCCGTCGTACACGTCGATACGATATGCGTCCTTGTCGCCGGGCAGTTCTACCTTCCCTTCCACCAGCTGCGGAATCAGAATATCGTTCACACTATAAGAATTGGTCTTGCCGGTGCCGATGAAGAAGGCCGCATAGATTACCGATACGATACAGATGGAGGCTACCGTCATCTGGGTAAAGGCTTTGGGGGCTCGTTTCCAAAGGGGCAAAAGCAGCTTGAGAATGACTAAGGAGGCCAGCGCGATGGCGCAGGTGATCCAAAAGCGGATGAGATAGGTGTACTCTCCCTCGGCGTCCTCTGTAAACAGGCCCCATCGCGTTACCTTGCCGTCGGTCATTTCAGAGGGGAAGAGCCCCACAACCAGGGTGATCACCAGTGTAATGCCCAGGGTCCACTTAAAGGCGCGGTTCCAGTTTACCTCCCTGTCCTCCAGCCCCATGGCCGTCGCCAGGCACATCATCAGGATGGGCATGAAATACCACCGGGCATAATAGGCGGAATTGAAGGCGTAAAAGGCGCAATTGAGTATAGGGACCATGGCCATGACGATCATGACAATCAGGGTGCGGCGTAGCCAATGCCGCTTCTTGCATTGCAGAAAGCCGATGACCCCCGTCATACTGAATATGGGCAGCCAGCCCCCTAGAGAGGACCATTTTACGTCCGCCCCCGGGAAAAACACCGGCCGGGCCGGCAGATCCGGCGGGAAGAAGAAGCATTCAAAAATATTGGTATAGATTTGTTCCTTGCCGTAAAGGATGGCCTCCCAGCCGTACAGATGCTCCTCCACCCGACTGTTCTGCATGACAGAAAAAAAGGAGGGTAGCAATATGGCGGCTCCCAGGCCTACGCCTAGCAGAATTTCTCCTATAAAGGCCAACATGCGTTTAACCGAAATCCGCCAGCAGCCGGCAAACATACGGATAAACCAATAGATGACGCAAAAGACCACCATGCCGAAGAAAAAGAAATAGTTGGTGACGGCGCAGATAAAGACAGCCGCGGCCAGCGCCCCCCGGCGGTTATCCGCGATGAATTGCTCCACCGCCAGCAGCAGCACCGGAAAAAACACGATGGCCTCGTGAA
>DXVY01000308.1 GCA_019417145.1 Clostridiales bacterium | reverse complement strand
CAGCTACCGGGCTTTCCAGGTCCCGGTTCCACCCGGCTCCCCCGCGTCCTGGCTGCGGGCACTGCCCGCCTTGGCGCGTCCACATCCATCAGCCGATCTGTCGGCAGTACATAACGAGGTGTTTTCCTTTGATTCCAGTAAAAAAAGACCACCGCTTTTATCTTCGTCTGTTCTGGTCCACCTTCACCCTAAGCGCCTGCACCTTTGGGGGCGGCTATGTGATCATCCCCCTCATGCGTCGCAAGTTCGTCATCCAACTGGGCTGGATGGAAGAGCGCGAGATGCTGGATATCGCCGCAATCGCCCAATCCGCCCCCGGCGCCATGGCGGTCAACGCCGCCATCCTGGTGGGCTACCGGCTGGCCGGGATCCCCGGCGCGCTGCTGACCATTCTGGGCACCGTGCTGCCCCCGCTGGCCCTTTTGTCGGTGATTTCCCTATGCTATACCGCCTTTCGGGACAGCGGGCTGGTAGCCGCCTTTCTCTGGGGCATGCAGGCGGCCGTGGGCGCGGTCATTGCCGACGTGGTCATCAGCATGGGTATGCAGATCGCCCGGCTCAAAAAGGCCCTGCCCATCTGCATCATGCTTGGCTCCTTTACGGCGGCTATCGTCTTTGGGGTCAACGCCGTCTGGATCATCCTCTTCTGCGGCGCGTTGGGGGCCCTATCCACCCTCTGGCGCAACCGGGGAACACGCCGGGCCAAGGCGCCCCGAAAGGAGGACGACGTATGATCTATCTAGAGCTTTTCTTGGCCTTTTTGCAGATCGGCTTATTCAGCTTCGGCGGCGGATACGCCTCCATGCCCCTCATCCAGGCTCAGATTGTGGACAAATACGGATGGCTGACCCAAGGGGAGTTTGTGGACGTCATCTCCATTTCCCAAATGACTCCCGGCCCCATCGCCATCAACTCGGCCACCTTTGTGGGCCAGCGGGTGGCCGGCCTGCCCGGAGCCCTGGTGGCCACCATTGGCTGCGTGCTGCCCTCCTGTGTCATCGTCCTGCTCATCGCCCGTCTCTACTATAAACACCAGAACCTCTCTCTGGTCCAGGGCACGCTGGAGGGTCTGCGGCCGGCCGTGGTGGCCCTGGTCGCCGCCGCTGGGGTGTCGATTCTCTCCCTCTGCTTCTGGCCGGCCGGCTTTTCCCTCTCCTTGGAGGGCCTGGATTGGATGGCCCTGGCCCTGTGCGGGGTCTGTTTGCTGTTGCTGCGCCTGTTAAGGCGGGGTCCCATCCTTGTTATGCTGGGCGCGGGGGCGCTGGGCATGCTTTTGTACTGGACAGGGCTGCTGCCCGGTGTATAATAAGGGTGTATAATAAAAAGGAAAACGGCCCAAGGACCCTGGGGTTCTCCGCCCCATCCGCCGGAAAAGGCAGCCCGCCGGGCCTTGAAAAACCACACCTGCCGTTTGAGAAGGAGACGCTTTATGCCACAACTCGCCATGCTTATAAAACCTGCCTCTTCCCTGTGCAACATGCGGTGCAAATATTGCTTTTACGCCGACGTGAGCGACAGCCGTCAGGTCAAATCCTACGGCGTCATGTCGGCCGATACCGCCCGGGCCGTCATCGACCGGGGCCTGGAATTTGTGGGTCCGCGGGGCCGCCTACATATGGCCTTCCAGGGCGGCGAGCCCACGGTGGCGGGCCTCTCCTTTTTTGAGACGTTCACCGCCTACGCGGCGTCCCGCAAGCCCGACGGGGTGGAGCTAGCGTATTC
>DXVY01000307.1 GCA_019417145.1 Clostridiales bacterium | reverse complement strand
ATGCCATATGACGGTGAAAAACGGTTGGCAGGCCGCCATGATGGCCCCTACGGAAATATTGGCCGAGCAGCATCACCGCTCCCTGTCGTCGCTGCTGCAGGGCACAGGGATATCCATAGGATTGCTCACAGGCTCGGCCACCAAGAGTGAAAAGGACCGGATCAAGGACGCCCTCTCCGCGGGCGATATCCACCTGCTGGTGGGCACCCACGCCCTATTGCAGGATACCGTGGCCTTCCACCGCCTGGGATTGGTGGTAACCGACGAGCAACATCGCTTCGGCGTGGCCCAGCGGGCGGCCCTTGCCGCCAAGGGGGACAATCCCCACCTGCTGGTCATGTCGGCCACGCCCATCCCCCGCACCCTGGCCCTCATCATATACGGCGACCTGGATATCAGCGTTATAGACCAGCTGCCCCCCGGCCGCCAGCCAATAGAGACCTACGCCGTATCCACCCAATTGCGCCAACGGGCCTATAACTATGTGAAAAAGCATCTGGATCAGGGGCGGCAGGGTTATATTGTCTGCCCCCTGGTGGAGGAGGGGGAAACCGACCTGATCCCCGCGCAGCAATACGCCGAGCAGTTGCAGCGTACGGTTTTCCGGGATTACCGTATAGGTCTGCTCCACGGCCGCATGAAGCCGTCGGAAAAGGAGGCCGCCATGCGCCGTTTTTCCAGCGGGGAAATCCAGCTTCTGGTCTCCACCACGGTGGTTGAGGTGGGTGTGGACGTGCCCAACGCCGTGATCATGGTGGTGGAGAACGCCGAGCGGTTCGGCCTCTCCCAGCTTCACCAGCTCAGGGGACGCATTGGCCGGGGACGGCACAAATCCACCTGCATCCTGATCTCCGACGCCCAGAACCCGGAGGCCGTCCGGCGGTTGCAGGTCATGTGCCAGACGGCCGACGGTTTTAAAATCGCGGACGAGGATCTGCGGCTCCGCGGCCCGGGAGACTTCTTCGGCCGTCGGCAGCACGGTCTGCCCGACCTGAAAATCGCCGATATGATGGAGGATATGGACGTGCTGCGCCAGACCCAGAAGGCCGTAAGGCTGCTGCTGGACGCCGACCCTTATCTGGAGGCCCCGGATCACGCCGCTTTAAAGCAGGCGGTGGAGGACATGTTCCGTGAACAGCAGGCCGGCATGAATTAGCCGTATATCCCTACCGCAGGTTCCTTCCGCGCCCTTGTCTGCATTCGGCGTGGGGGCGACGGTCCAAGAGGCGCATACACGTAGAAAAAAGGACGGCTTTCTATTGAAAGCCGTCCTTTTTCTTCTTTATCCCCTCTTTTCCATCTCCTGTACGGCCGCGCCGATAAAGTCCCGGAAAAGGGGATGGGCGCGGTTGGGTCGGGAGCGGAATTCAGGATGGTACTGTACCGCCACAAACCAGGGGTGATCAGCCAACTCCACAGCCTCCACCAGCCGCTTGTCCGGGGAGGTGCCGGCGATGACCAGGCCGCCCGCCGTCAGCCGCTGGGCGTATTCGCCGTTGAACTCATACCGATGGCGATGCCGTTCGTGGATCAGGTTCTCCCCATAGGCGGCGTGCAGCCGGGTCCCCTCCGCAATGGAGCAGGGGTATTTGCCCAACCGCATGGTGCCGCCCTTTTCGGTGATATCCTTCTGATCCGGCATGATATCGATGACCGGGTGGGGCGTATCGGGGCAAAACTCGGTGGAATCCGCGTCGCTGAGGCCGCAGACGTCCCGGGCGAATTCGATCACCGCCGTCTGC
>DXVY01000306.1 GCA_019417145.1 Clostridiales bacterium | reverse complement strand
CATCGAGGGCATGCGAGAGCGCACCGTGGTGATCGGCGGTTTCTCCAAGACCTATTCTATGACCGGTTGGCGACTGGGCTACGCCTGCGGGCCGGCCCCCATCCTCCAGCAGATGACCAAGATCCACCAATTCGCCATTATGTCCGCCCCTACCACCTCCCAGTACGCCGCCATCGAAGCCTTGAAAAACGGGGACGAGGACATACGCAAAATGGCCGAGGAGTACGATATGCGCCGCCGTTTCATTGTGGACGGTTTCAATAACCTGGGACTCTATTGCTTTGAGCCGGAGGGTGCCTTCTATTGCTTCCCCTCCATCCAGAGTACAGGGCTGACCTCCGAGGCCTTTTGCGAGAAGCTGCTGTATGCCGAGCGGGTGGCTATAGTGCCCGGCACCGCCTTTGGAGACTGCGGCGAGGGCTTTGTGCGGGTGTCCTATTGCTATTCCTTGAAGCACCTAAAGGAATCCCTGCGGCGCATCGCCCGATTCCTGAACGACCTGCGATGAAGGATATACAAAACGGCGTGTCCCTGGCGGCCTGCGACGCCTATGACCCCGCCCTGCTGGACAGGGCGATAGAGCGGCATTTTTCCGCGCTGCGGGCAGACGAATTGCTGTTTGAAGGCGTCCGGGTGGTCTTAAAGCCCAACCTGGTCATGAAGCGTCGGCCCGAGGAGGCCACGACCACCCACCCGGCGGTTGTGGCCGCCGTGGTCCGCGCCCTGCAAAAGCGGGGAGTAAGGCAAATCGTCCTGGCCGATTCTCCCGGCGGGCTGTATACCGAGGGGACCTTAAAGGCCATCTACGCCGCCACCGGCATGGCGGATGGGGCAGGGGAAGGATGCCGTCTAAACACGGATACGGGATTTCAGGTAAAACGAGCGGAAAAGGCTCGCCGCTGCCACAGCTTTGACATTATAAATCCCCTGGCCGAGGCCGACCTGATCATCAATCTCTGCAAGCTGAAAACCCATGCCATGACCGGCCTTTCCGGCGCGGTCAAAAATATGTTCGGCGCGGTGCCGGGGCTGAAAAAGCCCGAGCTGCACTGCCAGTTCCCCGAGCAGGGTGCCTTTGGGGAGATGCTGACGGACCTGTGCGAAATGCTGTCGCCGGCGCTGACCATTGTGGACGCCGTGGACTGTATGGAGGGCAACGGCCCCACCGGCGGTGAAAAGCGGCATATGGGGCTGACACTGGCCGGCCGCAATCCCTTTTCCCTGGATTTGATTCTCTGCCGTCTGATCGGCATAGAGCCTTCGGCGGTATCCACCTGCCGATCCGGCATAGAGCGGGGGCTCTGCCCGCCCTCAGCGGAAGAGGTGGAACGGGAGGGCGAGGTTTTGGAGGACTATGCCGCCGCCTTCCGGCTTCCCGATTCCCGCTCGGTGGATTTCAGCGATCGACTGCCAGGCCCCCTGCGCCGGCCGGCCGCGGCCGTCCTGCGCCGGATTGCGCCCAGGCCGACGGTGCGTAAAAGCGTGTGTATCGGCTGCGGCAAATGCGCCGAGAGCTGTCCGCAGAAAATTATAAAGATCGAGCAGAAAACGGCGCGTATCCCATACAGCGGATGTATACGCTGCTATTGCTGTCATGAAATGTGCCCAGTACGGGCCATCGACCTAAAGCGGTTCGCACTGTTCCGCTGCATATAGAAAAGGAGTCAATCAACTTGCAAATTACGGTAGACGCCCATGCAAAACTGAATTTGACCCTGGATATAACCGGGCTGAAATCGGATGGGTATCATCTGTTGG
>DXVY01000305.1 GCA_019417145.1 Clostridiales bacterium | reverse complement strand
GCGCCCAGCGCCTCCAGCCGCTCGGCCACCGCGCCCAGCTGGTCCCGTTCCCTGCGGTCGCAGGCGAAAACCGCCGCTCCCTCACGCAGACATCTTTCGATTAGCGGCGTATTGCTGACGCCGATACCACAAACGGCAACCGTCTTGCCGGAAAGAGATTTAAAAAACTGTTTATAATCCATACCGGATACCTCCCTATAAAAATCATCCGCCCGTGCGCGGCGCAGCGGCGTCAAGGAGCGCGCCCGCGGCAACGTTCTGCTTGCCGCCACCTAAGGTCCGCCGCAGCGGAAATAAAATCCATATAGTTTTATGATACAATAAAATGCCGTATGCCGCAAGTCTCCGCCGGCTCAAACGGCCCGTCTCTGTTTATTTTATTTAGTATATCCCAAAACCGGAACAGGCAACCTCCCCAGCCATTTCCCCGGCACCTGCCGCCTGAAAGCAAACAGACGGCATCTGCGCTTAATAAATTCCCCTATAGCATATATTTATTTGACATTTTGCACAGCATATGTCATAATAAAAATGACAACGTTAATATTCTTTCGGGAGGAAGCCATATGCTTTTTGAAAACATTACACGCCTGGCAAGAGATACAAAAACCTTTGCCTGTTCGTCCGAAAATCCCACAGGGGAAAAGGGCGGCGGCTCCCGGGGGACGCCCCGGGACAAGCTGCGGCCCTGCACCACGGTACAGCCGGGCGAGACCCTCACCCTGGCCGCGCTGGAGGGATCTGGGGTCATTGAGGACATATGGATCGGTGGGGACACCGGCTGGCAGTTTATCCTGCGGTTTTACTGGGACGGCCAGTCCTACCCTTCCGTGGAGGCGCCCCTGCCCGCCTTTTTTGGCTATGGGTACAACAACAATGTGCCCGATATAAACGGTAATTTTCCCACCCTCAATTCAGCCATGTTCCTGGTGGCTCCCTGCAGAGGGCTCAATTCCTACTGGCCCATGCCCTTCCGCCGCGGCTGTCGGATCACGTTGGAAAACCGGGGCAAACAACCTATGACCACCTATTATACCATCACCGGACAGCGATGCCCCGTGGAGGACGATTGTGCCTATTTCCACGCCTCCTACCGGCAGGCCCATCCCGTAGCGCAAGATGAGGAATATGTCATTATCGACGGCATTGCGGGCGCCGGCCACTATGTGGGCACCGCCCTTTTCGTTGGGCTTAACGGCGGCAACAACTGCTGGGTGGAGGGAGAGGCCAAAATGTTCATCGACGGCGACGACTATCCCTCCATCAATTACACCGGCACCGAGGATTACTTCTGCGGCTCCTTCGCTTTCGGCAACGACTCCTTCCTACAGAAATACCAGACCTATTCCGGCGCCTATGCCGGCTTCTTCGCTGTGATGGGGGATCATCGCGTCCGGTACAACTGCCAGCCCCGCTATATGCTATACCGCTGGCATGTGCCCGATCCCATCCATTTTTCGCAGGACTTTCGCATGACGCTTCAGAATATCCACTATTCCGGCGAGCATGGCTGGCAGTGCCGGCGGGACGACTATGCCAGCATGGCCTACTGGTATCAGTCCCTGCCCTCCGCGCCCCTACGTCCCCTGCCCGACAACCAGGCGGTGGATATGACCTGAGGGCACAAGAAAGAAGGACGCTCCGGCAAAAAGGATGCATCTCTCCCCCGCCCGCCTGCTTTTTTAGGCGGGCGGCCTTTTTGCGTGTTCGGTCCGTTTGTCCGCTTCATAAGGCGTTTTTGGTTAAATATTCCTTAATTC
>DXVY01000304.1 GCA_019417145.1 Clostridiales bacterium | reverse complement strand
GGCCCGCACCCCGGCGCTCCCGGCTTTGTCCGATCTCCCGGCTCGCCGGCCGGCCTTTCCTCCCGCCGTTTTCCTCTCATGCCTTTGACCCGCCGGCCGGCATGCCTGCCGTTTTAGCCGTCTGGTTTGCCCGTCCCCGGCCGGCAGGCGGGGGAAAAAACGGATTTTTGGATATTCCTGTTGCAAAAGGAAGAGAAGTCGAATATAATACATATATTATGTGAACACCGGGGTGGATTGGCCCGCAGACGCGCAGGGCGAGAAGCCGAGGAAGGAATGGAGAGAAGAAGCTATGGCGGATAAGAAAATGGTGGAAGCCATTACCTCCATGGAGGAGGATTTTGCCAAATGGTATACCGACGTGGTCATAAAGGCCGAGCTGGTGGATTATTCAAGCATTCGGGGCTGTATGATCCTGCGGCCTTACGGGTATGCTATCTGGGAGAATATCCAGCGTATTCTGGATGAAAAATTCAAGGAGACCGGCCATGAAAACGTGGCCATGCCCCTGTTTATCCCCGAAAGCCTGCTGCAAAAGGAAAAGGATCACATCGCCGGTTTCGCGCCGGAGGTGGCCTGGGTGACCCACGGCGGCGATGAAAAGTTGCCCGAGCGGCTGTGCGTCCGCCCCACATCCGAAACCCTTTTCTGCGAACATTACGCCCATGTCATCCACTCTTACCGGGACCTGCCCAAGCTCTATAACCAGTGGTGCTCGGTGGTGCGGTGGGAGAAATCCTCCCGTCCCTTCCTGCGCAACCGGGAATTCTGGTGGCAGGAGGGCCACACCATGCACGAGACCGCCGAGGAAGCCAAGGCCGAGACCGAGCAGATGCTGAATGTCTACGCTGATTTCTGTGAGCAGTCTTTAGCCATTCCGGTTATTAAGGGGCAGAAGACCGACAAGGAAAAATTCGCCGGCGCGGAACTGACCTATACGGTGGAGGCCATGATGCATGACGGCAAGGCCCTGCAGAGCGGTACCTCCCACTACTTTGGGGACGGTTTCGCCCGGGCCTTCGGCGTCCAGTTTACCGGGCGGGACAACAGCCTCCAGGTTCCCTACGAGACCTCTTGGGGCGTGTCTACCCGGTTGATCGGTGCCATCATCATGTCCCATGGGGATGACAACGGCCTGGTCCTGCCCCCGGCCGTGGCGCCCCGCCAGGTGGTTATCGTGCCGATTGCCTCCCATAAGCCCGGCGTGCTGGAAAAGGCCCGGGAGCTGAAGGAGCGGTTGCGGAAGTTCTGCCGGGTCTATCTGGACGATACGGATAATTCCCCCGGGTGGAAGTTTGCCGAGCACGAGATGAAGGGCGTGCCCCTGCGTCTGGAGATCGGCCCCAAGGATATGGAAAAGAACCAGTGCGTGATTGTCCGCCGGGACAATCGGGAAAAGAGCTTTGTGAGCTTGGATGCGCTGGAGGAGGAGATCCCCGCCCTTTTGCAGGCCGTCCACGACGGACTGTACCGGAAGGCTTTGGAAAGGCGGGAGCAGATGACCTATACGGCGGCGGATTACGATACCCTCTTGGAGCTGGCCGGGAGCAAGCCGGGCTTTATCAAGGCCATGTGGTGCGGCGACCAGGCTTGTGAGGAGAAGCTCAAGGAGGAGGCGGGTGTGACCTCCCGCTGTATCCCCTTTGAGCAGGAGCATCTGTCCGATACCTGCGTCTGCTGCGGCCGTCCGGCCAAGGCCATGCTCTACTGGGGCAAAGCGTATTAATCGGCTATGGCGAACGGCGCGCGTCGCCTGTTCGCGGTTGTCC
>DXVY01000303.1 GCA_019417145.1 Clostridiales bacterium | reverse complement strand
CGGTGCTGCCGCTCGGACGCAGGCGGGAAAAGGAGAAGCCCGTGCCGCCGCCCGATTTGTGAATGAGCGCGGCCTGCTTGATCGCTTCAAATATGGCGTCCATACTGTCGGCCACCGGCAGGACAAAGCAGGCGGACAGCTGGCCCAGAGGCCGTCCGGCGTTCATCAGCGTGGGAGAGTTCGGAAGGAAATCCAGCGACGTCATCATCTCATAGAATTCCTTCTCCAGCGCCTTCAGATTCGTTTTCTTGTCATACGCGGCGTCGGGGGCGGCGATGGCCCGGGCGACCCGGTGGAATAAATCCTCCACCGTCTCCGTGACCTCGCCTTTATCGTTGCGGGCCAGATAACGTCTTTCCAGTACAGTTCTGGCGTTTGGCGTAATGTTCATGGGCGGGTACATCCTTTCTTGTTATATCCAAAGATAAGTGGCAAAGACGGAATATATTGGCTGTTTATTTGCGCACGATACTATATATTGTATATTCCTTTCTATCTGCTGTCAAGAGGCAGAATCGGACCTGGGCAAATTTCGCCGACAAGATGCCGTTGAATTTGCGCGGGATATGGGGTATGATAGAAACAGGTAGCCTGGATGGCGAAAGGGGGCGACACGTTGCCGGATTACGCATCGCTGCAGGTACTGGATAATCAGGACAGGGAGACGGCGCGGGATCGCCTCATTTACGCCGTTACCGCATACATGGACGCGCAGGGATATATCAACTGCCGGCGGGAAAGCGCCGAGAGGACGGTGGCCTTCGCCCCAACGGAGAAAGGCTGGGCGGTCTTTGACGATTGTGCCGACCGGCTGGATGTGACGGCTCTCAACGGATTGGGCCGCTGTCTATCCGGCAAGCTGCGGGACCGGGTGGTGGGTGTTATGTGTTCGGGCAGCGAGCTGATGCTGTGCCTGTATGGCGAGGGCCTGGTGAAGGACACGTATATCACATCTAGGCGGTTTTCAGGACAGGTTCCCCTTTCGGTCTGGGTGCGCAGCCATGGTCACGCATTTCGGTGGCGCTCGCTGCTGGCGGAAGGCCATACCATCAAGGAGCTGGCGGATATATTCACGCAGGGCCAGCTGGCGGGACGGGCGATTTATGCCCAGCTCCGTCTGGCGCTTGGACTGGATGAGTCGGCGGGTTATGGGCTCGCGTCGCTGGAGGACGCCGGCCTGCCGGGGGTGGTAACCCTCTATTTCCGCGCCTCTAACATGGTGCGGCAGGGTCTTTGGGAAAAAATAGCCCATCCGGCCCAGCAGGCGGCCACGTCTATCGGCGCCCTGCTCGACCGGCAGAATATTCGCAGAGAAAAATAAAGGAGCATGCTTGTATGGCGGAAACCACGTTGTATCAGCTGGCCTCTCAGGGGCCGCAGCAGATGATGTCTTACATTCTGCGCACTAAGAGCGGCAAATTGGCGGTTATCGATGGAGGCAATCACCTGGACACGGACTATCTTCTGGAGTTCCTCCGTTCGATTTCACAGGGTAAACCAGTGGTGGAGGCCTGGTTTTTAACCCATGCCCATTCGGATCATGTCGATGCTTTCCTGGATATACAGCGGGAGCATGCCGGCGAGGTGGATATCCGGCATGTGTATTACCGCTTTCCCGACGAGGGTTTTATCGCGGCTTACGAGCCGGGAGACGTTCACACCATCCGGGAATGGAACGATTTACTGCCTCGCTTCGAGCGCCTCTGCGTCCCGGTTGAGGAAGGCCAACGCATCCAGGTGGAAGAATTGCTTTTCGAAGTGTTGTACATACC
>DXVY01000302.1 GCA_019417145.1 Clostridiales bacterium | reverse complement strand
CGTTTGCAGCCGGCGGGTGACGGCGGCGGACAGCACCGGCGATATGCCGATCATACCGCCCGCTCCCAGCCTTCCCGTCTTATGGGCGGGGACACCAGGGGAATCCCCAAAGCTTACGTCTACGGCCACCGCCTCGTCAGGCCGCAGCGCGAAAGCAGCCGTTTTGGCGCCCCTGCAGCCCAGCTCCTCCTGGTCGCTTAACAAGAAAACCACATTACAGGGCGGCTCGCCCTTCTCGGACAGGATATGGGCCGCCGTCAGCAAAGCGGCCACGCCCGCACGGTCGTCCAGGGACTTGCCGGTAAACCCGCCGTCAAGCAGCGTGGCCGGCTCCTGCAAAAAGGTCACCCGGTCACCGGGAGAAATAAGCGCTCGCGCCTCCTCGCCCGACAGGCCGGTATCGATCACCCGCTCGGCAATATCGGGCGCGCCCTCGTCGGCCTCCTTGCGCAGATGGGGCGGAGTGCTGGCGAAAATCCCCTCCACCGGGCGGCGGCCCCAGATGGTCACCGGCTGGGCGGCCAGGGTGCGGATATCAATGCCGCCAACCTTGGCCACCCGCACAAAGCCCCCTTCCTCCACAGAGGTCACAATCATACCGATCTCGTCGATATGGGCGTCCAGCAGGACGGTGCGGTCGGTCCTGCCCTTCATAAAGCCCGTCAGGCTGCCGTCCTCCCGCCTGGTCTGTGCATAGGCGGACAGGATCTCCTGCGCCGCGTCCAGCGCGCCGGTCAATCCGCTGACCCCCGGGGCGGGAGACAGCCGCATCAGCCAGTCCTTGATCTGCATACCGTTTCTCCTTTTTATTTCTGTGTTCATTTTTTGCCATACCTCTTGCGCTTTGTACCGGTTCGGGACTGCCGGCGGCTGTGCCGCCCGGCTCACCCCCAATCGGCAATGGATGCGCCCGGTCCTCCTCAGAGCGCGTTTACCAGTTCCTTGTACACATTGCCCCTTACGGCAAAATTGGGATACGCGTCAAAGCTGGCGCAGGCCGGGCTCAGGGTTACAATGTCCCCCTCCACCGCCTTTTCGTGGGCCAACCCCACCGCCTGGGCCAAATCGTCCGCCCGAAGAATCTCGGGATTGCCCGGGCTGTAGCCACTGTCGGCCTTGACCGCCGCCTCGATGGCGTCGGCGGTGGGGCCGGTGAGGATAAGCAGCTTAACCTTCTCGGTCACATAGGGGGCCATGGGCTGGAAGGGGATATGCTTATCATACCCGCCGGCCAGCAGGATAACCCGCTGGGAGAAGGCGTTCAGGCCCGCGATGGTGCGGGTTGGGCTGGTTGCGATGGAATCGTTGTACCACTTGACGCCGTCCAGCTCCCGGACGAATTCGATGCGGTGCTCCACCCCCAGGAATTCCCGGGCCACCTTCCGGATAGCCCCGGCGTCCGCAATGCCCCAGACCGCCGCAATGGCGGCCAGATAATTGGCCACGTTGTGCATACCTAAAATGGCAATCTCGTCTTTGTGAAGGACCTGTATGTCTTCTCCCCTGTAGGATACGCACAGCATGCCGTCCTCCCGCAGGTAGGCGCCGCCCTCCACCGGCTGCTGCATGGAAAAACGCATGAGCTGCCCCCGCACGTCGGGAATAAATCCCCGGGTAATGGCATTGTCCTCGTTGAGAACGGTGCGGGAAAAGGCGTTCTGGTGCAGAAGGATATTGCGCTTGGCGCTTACGTATTCGTCCATATCCTTGTGCACGTCCAGATGATTGGGCGCCACATTGGTAACCACGGCCACATCGGGACTCTGCCGCATGGAAATGAGCTGGAAGGAAGACAGCTCCACCACCACATAATGATCAGCCTCAATAGAAC
>DXVY01000301.1 GCA_019417145.1 Clostridiales bacterium | reverse complement strand
CATCATCAGGTATGGGATGCCGGTGAACAGGGCGATAAAGCCCGGCATCAAAATCCATAGCAGCGGGTGTAGCCCGCCCAGGAGCATAAAGGCAAAGTTTATGGCAAAGTAGATGGCGGAGAAGATTCCCACGGTGATGACATCCCTGCCGCCCATTCCGCGGCGGCTGTTTGATCCAGACATAGCACACACTCCTTCTTGGTTAGATAATGCTAACCGTTTGAATAAAGAATTGGACGCCATGCGTCCCTCAACATTGCATTATTTTAGCGAAAAGAAATCGTTCTGTCCGCTCCATATAGACGATTATGCTCTGTTTGGACAGACTTTTGTGAAAGCGGCGGGCTATTGTGATCTTGACTCAGATAGAAAAACGCAGTTACCCATAGAGGATAACTGCGTTTTTTCGGAAAAGGCTTCTCAGGTTATGGAGGCAGCTCGAACTTATAGCCGCTGTGGGGTACCGTGCGGATGGGGTTGCCCGGCCCCATCTTCCGGCGGAGCTGGCTGATGATGTTGGCCACGGCCGCGCCGCAATGCTCCGGGAACTCGTGCCATACGGCCTCGTAGATCTGTTCCTGCGTGAAGACCCAGCCAGGGCGCCGGGCCAGGTAGGCCAGCGTAAAGAACTCCAGATGCGTGAGGTGCAGGGAGCGGCCCCGCCACTTTACCGTCTGCTTGCGCAGGTGCAGCTCCAGGCCGGGAAAGGTGAGGGTGTGCTTCGTGGCGGGCGGCTCCACGATTTCAATTCCAGGCGCTTCCGCCAGGAAGTCCTTGAGCTTGTCCAGGAGCTGTTCCTCTCCATCTGTAATGGATAAAATCAGCAGCTTCCCCATGCGGGGACCACCTCTTCTTCTGATTTTCCACCGTTCATTCCGGCTCCACCGCCCCTTTTAACAATTCAAAGGACCGCTGGCTGATGGTGTGCTCCATCCGGCAGGCCTCCCGTTCCGCGGTCTGGGGATCGACCCCGGCTGCGACAAGCTGGCGAGTAAAGAAGCAGTGTTTCTCATAGGTCTGCTCGGCTACCTCCCGGCCCACATCCGTCAGGAACAAGAAAGAATTTTCGTCCATGGTGAGAAAACCACCCGCTTTCAAAGTGGAGACCGCATGACACACGCTGGGTTTTGATACATCAAGGTGCCGAGCCACATCCACGGAGCGCACCATGCCTTTTTCCTTTTGGAGCACCAGCACGGCCTCCAGATAGTCCTCACCGGATGCTCGTAATTTTATCGAAACCACCACCCCTTAAACTACCCAGTCAAGACTTTCCTGCTGGATATGATATAACTTTTCGTACAGTCCCTTATGGGCAATTAGTTCGTCGTGCGTTCCTCGCTCTACAAGTTTCCCGTTTTCCAGTACAAAGATTTGGTCGGCATCCACTACGGTACGCAGACGGTGAGCAATCATAATGACGGTTTTCCCCTCGACCAATCGGGCGATAGCCCGCTGGATCAGCACCTCATTTTCAGGATCAAGGGATGCGGTCGCCTCGTCCAGCAAAATAATAGGGGCGTCTTTCAGAAGAGCGCGGGCAATCGAAATACGCTGGCGCTCTCCGCCAGAAAGGGTGCTTCCATTTTCACCGAGAACGGTTTGGTATCCATCCGAAAGCCGCATTACAAATTCGTCACAGTAGGCCGCTTTTGCAGCGGCCATAACCTGCTCCTCTGTTGCGGCCATGTTGCCGACGCGAATATTGTTATATACCGTATCGTTGAAAAGAGTAACATCCTGGAATACAAAAGATATGCTTTTCATCAAATGCTCAGGCTCGATGTTTTTTATATTTTCTCCACCGATAGTAATTGAGCCCTTCTGAACATCCCAAAAGCGGGCAATCAGTTTGGAAATC
>DXVY01000300.1 GCA_019417145.1 Clostridiales bacterium | reverse complement strand
CCGCCGCCCGTATCTTCTCCACCAGCATGCTGGTGGAGAAGATACGGGCGGCGGCGGCGGCCGAAGGCTTCGACTGCCAGGTCGTGGCCCACCCCATCTCAGAGGTCAAGGAGAAGGCGGGGGACGCCGACGTCATCCTGCTAGGGCCCCAGGTGCGTTATGAGCTTAAAAAGGTACAGAAGCTATTTCCCGACAAGCCGGTGGAGCCCATCGCCCCCACCGACTACGGCATGCTCAAGGGCGACAGCGTCCTAAAGCGGGCCAAAGAGCTTATGGGGGTGTAACCATGGCGGGTATGACCGATTTTGTCGCGCTCAGCCTGCAAATTGTTTCGGCCGTAGGCGAGGCCAAATCCCTCTACATGGAGGCGCTGGCCGCCGCTAAAGAAGGGGACTTCCAGGCCGCCGAGGAAAAAATCCAGGAGGGGGACCGTTGCTTTGCCCAGGGCCACGACCTGCACGGCGACCTGATCGGCCAGGAGGCCGGCGGCGATCCCGTGTCCATGACCCTGATGCTCACCCACGCAGAGGACCAGATGATGTCGGCCGAGACCATCAAGCTGATGGTACAGGAGTTGATACAGATATACCGGCGGCTGCACAAATAGGAGGGAAACCATGAAGCAGGATTTTCTCTGGGGCGGCGCGGTGGCTGCCCACCAGCTGGAAGGGGCCTGGGATGTGGACGGTAAGGGCATCAGTACGGCCGATGTGATGACGGCGGGCGCCCACGGCGTACCCCGCCGGATCACCGACGGCGTACAGCCCGGCGAGAATTATCCCAACCATCGGGGTATCGACTTCTATCATCGGTATAAGGAGGATATCGCCCTCTTTGCCGAAATGGGCTTTCGGTGCTTTCGCACCTACATCGCCTGGACTCGCATTTATCCCACCGGCGAGGAGGAGCACCCAAACGAGGCCGGACTCCGGTTCTACGACCATTTGTTCGACGAGCTTGCCCGTTACGGCATCCAGCCGGTGGTCACCCTCTGCCATTTTGAAATGCCATACCATCTGGTCAAAAAATACGGGGGCTTCCGCAGCCGGGAGGTGGTGGGGCTCTTTGTAAAATTTGCCAGAACCGTAATGGAGCGTTATAAGGACAAGGTAAAATACTGGATGACCTTCAACGAGATCAACAACCAGACCCAGTTGGAGCATCCCATCTTCGCCTTCACCAACTCCGGCCTCCTATTCCAGGAGGGGGAAAACCGGGCCCAGACCATGTACCAAGCGGTACATCACGAGCTGGTGGCCAGCGCGCTGGCAGTAAAGGCGGGGCACGCAATCAATCCGGATTTTAAAATCGGCTGCATGCTGGCCATGGTGCCGGTCTACCCCGCCACCTGCGCGCCTGCCGACGTCATGCGGGCGCAGGAGATTATGCGGGACCGCTACCTTTTCGGCGACGTGCATGTCCGGGGAGCCTACCCCTCTTATATCCTCAAAAGGTGGGAGCGGGAGGGTATACAGATTAAAATGGAGCCGGAAGACGACCAAATCCTGCGGCAGGGGACGGTGGATTATATAGGCATAAGCTATTATATGTCCAGCACCGTGACCGCCGACGCAAACGCCCCCGACGAGCTGAATTCCGGCTTTACGGGCAGCAAAAAAAATCCCTATATCAAGGCCTCCGACTGGGGCTGGCAGATTGATCCCATCGGTCTGCGCTATACCTTAGCCTCCCTGTATGAGCGGTATGAGAAGCCCATTTTCATTGTGGAAAACGGATTCGGCGCCTATGACCGGCCGGATGAACAGGGGTATGTGGCAGACGATTACCGCATCGCCTATCTCCAGGCACACATCGATGAGATGAAAAGGGCCGTGGAGCTGGACGGCGTGGACGTGATGGGATATACCGTATGGG